>JAIRXX010000073.1 GCA_031268065.1 Propionibacteriaceae bacterium | reverse complement strand
CCGCCACCGCCCGACACAGCCGCCGCCTGCCGCCGGACGTTCGACGCGAACCCCTTGGATGACTTCGTTCACTTTCCGCATTCCCGCCTGGACCGTTGCCGGAACTCTCTTAAGCGGACACTCTACCGCCAGTCCGGGCGGCAAAACCGGCTCAGGAGTGGTCTTTCGCCGCCCTTCCTTCTACAACAAGGCGACAGTGGAGTAAATTCAGCATTGCAGCTTTAGTCACGCGGAGGAAAAGTGCATATTGTCATCATGGGGTGCGGACGAGTCGGATCGTCCCTGGCTCGTGGTTTGGAGCGGCGCGGACACAGCGTCGCGGTGATCGACATCAACCAGGACGCATTTCGCCGGCTTGGCCCAGACTTCCAGGGCAAGACCGTCAAGGGCGTCGGCTTCGACCAAGAGGTGCTGCGGAAAGCTGGCATTGAGAAGGCCGACGGCTTCGCCGCCGTATCCTCGGGCGACAATTCCAATATCCTCGCCGCCCGGGTGGTCCGCGAGACATTCGACTTGGCGACCGTCGTAGCCCGCATTTACGATCAGGGCCGCGCCGAAGTGTACGAGCGGCTGGGCATACCCTCGGTGGCAACCGTGCGCTGGGCCGCCGACCAGATTTTGCGCAAGCTGCTGCCGTCTGGCTCCGAACCGCAGTGGAAAGACCCCTCCGGCAGTGTCCGGCTTATCGAAGTCCATGTCGATCCGGGCTGGGTGGGCACTAAACTGACCGCCATGCAGCGCTTGGCGAATTGCCAGATTCCATTCCTGGTGCGCTTCGGCATGGGCATCGTTCCCAGCCCAGACAGCATTTTCCAAGACGGCGACCTCATCTACGCCGCTGTCAGCAATGAGCAGGTGCCCGAGGTCGAAGAGATTTTCGGCCACGCCCCGGCTGACCGGTGAGAGGGGAATCATGCGTGTTGTAATCGCCGGAGCTGGGAATGTCGGAGTTTCCATCGCCCGTGAATTGACCACCAACGGCCATCAGGTGTTGCTCATCGACCGCGACCCCGCCGCCATCAAGACCGATTCGGTCCCCGAGGCAGAGTGGCTGCTGGCCGACGCCTGCGAATTGGATTCCCTTGAGGAAGCCGGGCTGGATTCCTGCGATGTCTCCATCGCCGCGACCGGCGACGACAAGGTGAACCTGGTGCATTCCCTGCTGGCGAAGACCGAATTCGGGGTGCCGCGTACGGTGGCCAGGGTCAACCATCCCGCCAATGAGTGGTTGTTCAACGAGCTTTGGGGAGTCGATGTCATGGTGTCCACCCCCAGGCTGATGGGGGCGCTGGTAGAGGAGGCGGTCACCGTCGGTGATCTGGTGAGGCTGTTCAGCTTCCGGGGCGGCAATGCCAACCTGGTCGAGATGACCCTGCCCGTCGGCTCCCCCAGAGTCGGGGTGCGCACCGCAGACCTCTGTTTGCCCGGTGACGCCGTGCTGGTCTGCGTCATCCGCGACGGGGTGGCCCGGGCGCCGCAGGCCGAGGGCGAGTTGGAATCCGACGACGAATTGCTCTTCGTCTGCGATCCCAGCTACGAGCCAGAGCTGGCACAGTACTTGGTGCCGAGAGCTTAGCTGGCCTTCAATCCTCCAGCAGCTCGTATCTGGGGTTGTAGACCCGGTGGTGGTTCTGGGCCGAGGCCAACCGCCCAGTCACTTTGAGTTTGCGCCCGGCGGAGATGCCGGGAATTTGGCGCCTGCCCATCCAGACCAATTTGATGTTCCCGGTGCCGTCGGTGAAGTCCGCCTCCAGCCAGGGGATGCCTTGGCGGGGCTTGGTCTCCAAACCCCGGATCACGCCGCGCAATTCAACGAATTCCCGATCCCTGACTTGGGCGATAGTCGTGATGGTCGCGCCTGCGGTGTCCACCGGGTGTTGCGGCGCCGGCCCGGCGGTGTCGTCGCCAGCCTTCCATAGCTTTAGCCGCTCCAATAGGGTGTTAGGCTTCGCCATCGCTTCCTCCTTGCGGTATCGACAGGGCAATCGGTTCGCCTGGGGGCAGCGGATCGGCGCCGCGCCGCACGACCAGGTTGCGGAACAATTCGATGAAAACACCGACTTTGGGATCGTCGGGCGGGCAGGTCGCCAACTCACCGAAAAGCCTGCCCTGGAGCAGCCAGCGCGGCCCGTTGACTGCCCAGACCCGCGACACCTGCACCAGCGACTTGCCTTTGGCCCGCACCGGGACGACGATTTGCAGCAGCGGCCCGAACGGACCCTGGTCTTCCTCCCAGCTGGCCTCTCCGCCCGCCGCGACCGCCTCGGCAGCCAGCGTGTCCAAACGCCCCTTCACCGACTCCCCAGCGCCGATGGAGACCTCTTCAGCGAAGAGCGTGCATTCGAGCGCGGATTCATTCCACACCGCCAACACCGACTGCGCCTTTCCGGCGGCGTCTTGGGCAAGCTGGATTTGCATACCGGGGAATCCGGTGACGATCAGCGTGCCGAGGTCTAGGCGCTGCTCGTCGCCCAACTCCACCTCGTCAAAGTCGAACGGGCCGTCCGCGCGCCAATCGACATCTGCCTCAGCCATGTCGTCTGCCGCGTCCAAATCCGCCAGCTCTGGCACCTGAGCCACGGCCTCGGGTGCTTTGCGCCTACCGCCGATTCCAAACATTTATTTTTCTCCATCCAAGATTCCGGCTCCCCCAGTCGAACCATAGCCGCCAATCCCCCGCACGGTGTCATCCAACTCGTCCACAACCTCAAATTCGGCCCGGGCGACCCGCTGAAACAGCAATTGGGCGATCTTGTCACCCCGGCTGAGCCTGATCGGGCGCTCTGGGTCGGTGTTGAGCAGGCAAACTTTGACCTCACCGCGATAGCCCGCGTCGATGGTTCCCGGAGCGTTGACGATGGTCAGCCCACAGCGGGCGGCCAGACCAGAGCGCGGATGCACCAGGCCGACCCAGCCCTGCGGAATGGCCAGCGCAATGCCCGTACCCACCAAAACCCGCTGGCCGGGAGCGATCACGGTGTCTTCGCGCAGCGAAAGATCAGCCCCCGCATCGCCTGGGTGCGCATAACTGGGGACGGGCAGGCCCGGATCCAACCGCCGCAAGGCGATGGGCAGGCTCGCATCAATCCACACAGCCAAATCCTACTCGGGAGCCGACAGTGTTACATAAGATGGGGCTGTGAAGAATTTGACCTCCCGCATCCTTGGCCTGCTGATCGGCAGCGTCATCACTTGGGCGGCGCTGAAAGCGCTGGCCTCCGGTTGGCGCAAAGCCACCGGCGAAGAGCCTCCCTCGTCTGGAGACCCGGACACCCCGGTGCGAAAGGCGCTGACCTGGGCGGCGCTGAGCGGGGTGGCAGCTGCCATCGCGCAAATATTGTCCGCCCGAGTGGGCAGGCTGGTCGGCAAGACCCCGGCCAAACCCTGAACAGGACTCGGACGCGGTTCACCCCGCACAGTCGATGCAGTACGACTGGCCGTTCCTGGTCTTGGCGATCTGGGAGCGGTGCTTCACCAAGAAGCAGGACGCGCAAGTGAATTCGTCGGCCTGCCGGGGCAGGACTCGAACGGTCAGCTCCTCGTGGGATAAATCCGCGCCAGGCAGCTCGAACGACTCGGCGGCTTCTACCTCATCCTCATCGACTTTGCCGGAATTTTTGTCGTTGCGCCGAGTCTTCAGCTCCTCAATACTGTCTTCGCTCTCCTCGTCTTTTCTGCGTGGAGCGTCGTAGTCAGTCGCCATAACCATCCTTCGTCTGCATCGCCCGGAGCGTCACTGGTGTGCCCGGTGTAAAGCGATGTATATCACATAAATCCAAACCCGCAAGTGCTTTGGTCCCCTGTGAGGCCAAAGACTAGCCGTATCCGAGGAAGATTTCAGCCATTTGGCCATGTTTGTCGCATCTTCTTCACTCGGCTTGGTAGGTTACCTGCATCGGCAAGTTGGAATTGGGATGTCTGATCAGTTGGAGATACATATGGAGAGCGCGCTGAGTCCGCGCGAGATTCAGTCACGCATCCGCTCCGGGGCCACCGTGGCCGAGGTGGCCGCATCGGCTGGGGTACCCGTCGAGAAGGTCGAGCCGTTCGCCGTGCCAATTTTGGCCGAACGCGAATTCGTTGCGACCCAGGCCCGCGCCAACCATGTGCGACGCGGCAACGAGTCCATGCCCGGCACGCTTGGGGAAATAGTCACCGACCGCCTATCCGGGCGCGGCATCGATCCGCAGACGCTTTCGTGGGATTCCTATCGCACTGAGGGCCGCAAGTGGAAGGTTCGGATCAACTACGACTCGGGGAAGGCCCCGCACGAGGCGCTCTTCAGCTACGACCAGACCGGGCGATTCTCGGTCGCCGACAACGACGAGGCACGCTGGCTGCTCGGCCTGCACTCGCTCTCGCACGGCCCGCAACCCGGACGGCGCCGCACCGAGGAATCGACCATCGAACTCAACCCAGACCTGGCCTTGGTCCGAGTGGTCCAGTCCCCAGTTGAAACCGAGCCTGAATACGCCGACGAGCCGCAGCCACCACCCAGGCAGCATTTATTCGCCATCGACGAAGAGGCCGACGACGACGCCTACACGCCGGGAGTGCTGGCCGAGGTCGATGGGATTTACGACTACCAGCCCAAAGTTGCCTCCGACATAGATGTGCTCTACGAGATGCTTTCCGGGCTGGATGAGGATTCGGTGAAGATCTACACCGGGCTGCTGGCAGCGCAGAATCCGCAGGCGGTGCAACCGGTGGCAGGCGCTCCAATAGATTTTGAGCCACCCCGGATTGCCGCCGCCCCCGCCCAGCCGGAGCAACCCGCGCTGCTGGACGAGGAGCTTCCCGAAGCGGAGAAACCGCGCAAGCAGCGGCGCAACCGCGCCAAGGTGCCAAGCTGGGACGAGATCGTTTTCGGCTCGGCGCGGAAAAAAGAGTGAACCGGGCGGGTCAAACCGCCAGCAGCGGCACTTCCACCTCGGCGGCGCTCAGCGATCCGTGCATCCCAACCAAGCGGTGCTCTTTGGGCAGGCTGGCGCTCAGCAGCGCGTTGTCGTCCCGCATCGCAACCACCACGTCGCCGAAACGCCCCCTCAGGTGTTCGTCAACCGGCCCGAACCAGCCTGCGGCGAAAGCCTGCGCCCTGGTCAGCGTCCATGCCCTGTCGCCCAACGCCTGCTGCCAGCGCGCGGCGACGGCCAGCGGCTCGGCGGTGTAGATATGGCGGAACCTCGGCTCTCCTGCGATTTGGTCCACCCCGGCCCGCAGTTCGGCATGTTCCTCCCAGACGATCCGACTGCCAGACGGAATGTTCACCATGCCGTGATCGCCGGTGGCCAGCAGCACAACGTCCTTGGGCAGCCGCATCCGCAACTGCGTCACCAGCGCTTCGGCCCGACTCAGAGCTGCCATCCAAGGTTGGGAACCGACGCCGAAGGCGTGTCCGGCGTGGTCGAGGTCGCGCTCGTAGACATAGCTGAAAACGCGACCCGGCCCCGAAACGGAGTCGAGCGCCAACTCCACCACCTTCGCGACGGGCGCGTCGGTTGGAAGCCCGCTGAACGAATGCCCGCGCAGCGCGGCGGCGGTGAGGCCGCTGGCGGCGAATTTCGATGGCAACAGCGCATGGGTTTGGACTCCAGCCGCCCGCATCCGCTCGAAATAGGTGAGCCGGGGTTGCACGTCAAGCCCGTTGACCTGCCTGGGCCAGCGGAGGACGGTCAAAATCTGCTGTCTGGGATAGCGGAAGGAATATCCGGCGATGCCGTGCTGGCCTGGCGGCAGCCCGGTGCCCAAACTGGCCAGCGAAGTCGCCGTAGTGCTCGGAGCGCCTGCCCGCAGCCGAAGCTGGGCAGCGGCGAGCGTGGGTGCGCCGGGGTAATCCCGCAATTGCCGCCAGCCCAAGCCGTCCACCAGCAGCAGCAGGTATTTGTCCGCCTGGGGCAGGTCCAGCACGTCCTCAGCTTGGCCCAGTCCGAGGTGCGCCCCGATGCTGGGCAACACCTCCGCCAGCGATTCGCGGCCATAGTCGGCCAGGCAGGGGTTCACCGCGTGGCTAGCTGCAGCAGCGTGCCGAAGGCCAACAGCTGCCGCATTTTGTCGGCCCCGTCGGCGGCGACACTCATCCGCACGGTCAGGTCATCGCTGCTGGCCGAACCGGAATAGCCGTGGTCCGCGTCGCAATTCGGATCGCCGCAACTGGCTGGCTCCAGCTCGATCCGCCGCATTGTCCCCCAGCCGATGCTCAGCCAGGCCTCGTTGGGGCAGGTCAGCGACGGATCGTAAGACTGCGGGTCGGACACCAGCTCGCTGACAGCGGCGGCCTCGATCTTCCGCAGGGCTATCGACTCCACCGAAGTGATCGCATGCGGCGCCTCGCCGGGGATGGCGCCCTCGTCGATGTGCCCGATCAGCAACCGGGTGGGCGTCAGCACCAGCACAGACAAGTGCCTGCCCACCGAGTCAAGGTGGAAGGTCGCCTCGTGGTGGACCAGGTAGCCCAAGACTTCCTCCTGGGCTACCGCCCGGCTGATCGCGTCGGTGATGAAGGCGGGGAAATACCCGCAGGCTTGGATCTCAGCCCGCAATTCGGCAGGGAGCATACTCAAGGAAGTCACTTGGACAATCTTTCCCGCCTGGGCCGAGTTGAGGCAAACTGGGTTTCTTCCATCCCGTTTCGGCCCCAGGCACGTTAATCTTTTCTGATGAGCACACGTCCATTCTTCGCGGCCCGGGCTGAGGAGATTTTCGACCGCTGGCTGGAGCGCCTGCTGCGTTCCCTGGGCTGGCGCGAGAAGGTCATCTGTTACACCGGTTACGGCACCACCGGCTGCATCCGCGTGTTGGGCAGGGTGGTGCTGATCCCTGGACGGGCGCCCACCGGTATAGCAAAAGACGTCGGGGAATTCGTAAAACGCCGTGGCTTCCGCAATTTTTACACCATCCCGTGTGTGCGCACCCCGATCAGCATCACCGTCGGCAAGGTGGAGCACCGATCAGTCACCGACCGGGGCGGCTACATCGACATCCGCATCCACGATCACCAGCTTGAGCCGGGATTGCGCGCAGTCACGGTGAACAGCCGAGGCTCGAAGCGGGTGCGGGCCGAAGTGCGGGTGATGGCCGACGACGAGGGCTTCGGCATCATCTCCGACATTGACGACACCGTGATCTCGACCTGGCTGCCCAGGCCATTCATCGCTTTCTGGAATTCGTTCATCCGGGACGAGTCGGCCAGGCAGTCGCCGCCCGGAATGGCAAGGATGTATCAGCAGTTGCTCGCTGAGCACCCCGGAGCGCCGGTGGTCTACATCTCCACCGGCTCTTGGGACACTTACCCATTCCTGCGCAGATTCCTCAGCCGACACCGTTTCCCGGACGGGCCGATGCTGCTCACCGATTGGGGGCCGACCAACACCGGCTGGTTCCGCTCCGGCTCGGCGCATAAGGCCAACACCCTGCAGCAGTTGACAGAGGATCTGCCCGGCATCAGCTGGGTGCTTATCGGAGACGACGGCCAGCACGACTTGGACATTTACTCCACCTTCGCCGAGGTGGCTCCCCGCTATGTCCGGGCGATAGCCATCCGCAGGCTCACCCCCACCCAACAAGTCCTCGCCCACGGCTCGCTGACCCCGTTGGACGAGCGGACGACGATTCCGGACATAGTGCCCACTGTGATAGCCCCAGATGGGCGGGGCCTGCTCGCTGGCATCCAAGCCGCGTTGCTGGAACGGCCCCAGCACCGGCAAAACGGCCACCCAGACGCGGAGCGCGGCCTCGACGCCCAGGCTCCGCAAACCGATGTTTAACCCACCAGACAGAGAGATAGAGCGATGGCACGAGTTGTGGACGAGGATGTAGAAGAGCGGATCGTAGATGTTGACGTGTCAGCGGAGATGGAATCCTCCTTCCTCGAATACGCCTATTCGGTCATCTATTCCAGGGCGTTGCCCGACGCGCGCGACGGATTGAAACCGGTGCAGCGCCGCATCCTCTACACCGCCTCCCAGATGGGATTGAAGCCAGACGCCTCCCATGTGAAGTCGGCCCGCGTCGTCGGGCAGGTGATGGGCCAGCTACACCCCCACGGCGATGCGGCGATCTACGACGCCCTGGTCAGGCTGGCCCAGCCCTGGTCGCTGCGGCTCCCGGTGATGGACGGCCACGGAAACTTTGGCTCTTTGGACTCCGGCCCGGCCGCGATGCGTTACACCGAATGCCGGATGGCGCCGGCGGCCCTCGCCATGACCGCAGGCCTCGACCAGGACACCGTGGACTTCCGCCCCAATTACGACGGCAAAGAGTCCGAGCCGGTTGTGCTCCCAGCGGCGCTGCCGAATCTGCTGGCCAACGGTTCCACCGGCATTGCCGTCGGGATGGCCACCAATATCCCCCCGCACAACCTGATCGAAGTGGTCCAGGCGTTGAAGCACCTGGTCCGCCATCCGGACGCCTCGACCGAAGACTTGATGCGCTACATCCCCGGCCCCGATCTGCCCACCGGCGGCAAGATCATCGGCCTGGACGGGATCAAGGACGCCTACGAGACGGGAAGGGGCACCTTCCGGATCAGGGCGACGGCGCGGATCGAGCAAGTCAGCCCGCGCCGCAAGGGCATCGTGGTGACCGAATTGCCCTACCTGATCGGCCCAGAGAAGATCATGGAACAGCTCAAGGCGCTGCACCAGGCCAAGCGGCTGAGTGGCGTCTCGGACGTGAAAGACCTCACCGACCTGGCCAATGGGACCAAGTTGGTGATCGAAGTCAAGAACGGCATCAACGCCGACGCGCTGCTGGAAGAGCTATACCGGTTGACCAAATTGGAGGACTCTTTCGGCATCAACGCGGTGGCGCTGGTGGACGGGCAGCCGACCACCATGCCGTTGAAGCTGATGTTGGAGGTTTACCTCAAGCACCGCGTCGAAGTCATCCAGCGCCGCTCGGCTTTCCTGCTCGGAAAGGCCAAGGACCGGCTGCACCTGGTCGATGGCCTGCTGATCGCCATCGTGGACATAGACGACATCATCGCCATCATCCGCACCAGTGACGACGTGGCCACCGCCCGTTTGCGGATGATGGAAGCCTTTGAACTGACCGAGATCCAAGCCAACTACATCCTTGACATGCAATTGCGCAGGCTCACCAAATTCTCCCGCATAGAGCTGCAGGCGGAACGGGACAAATTGCTCGCCACCATCGCCGGGT
>JAIRXX010000059.1 GCA_031268065.1 Propionibacteriaceae bacterium | reverse complement strand
CGACCGAATCAACGGATTCGACGGCCCGCCGCGCCGCATCCAGCTATCACCAGCGATGATCGTGAGAGGGATTCCCGCATCACTCAAGCGGCTGTGAGCGCACATCCACCGCCTTGGCTAAATCAACTAGTTTTCGACATGCTCACGGCTGGACAATGATCTTGATGGCGCCGCTAGATCTGTCATTGAATGTGTCGAGGGCTTTTTGGTAATCGCGCAGCGGGAAATGGTGGGTGATCAACTCGCCCACCCGCATCCTGCCGTTGTCAACGAATGGGATTACCCTGCGCATCTCCCCAGCAGACGCGCGCGATCCGACAAGTTCAAGTTCATCCAGCACCAGTGGCTGGATTGCGAGCGGGATTTGTTCGGTGGGAATGCCGACTATCACGCAGCGTCCACCCCGGCGCAGCATTGCCATTGCCCATTGCAGCGTCTGGGGCACGCCAGCGCATTCGAGAACCACATCGGCCCCCAGACCTTCGCTGCGCTCCCGGACGGCCTGCACCGGGTCACCGCCGGTGGTATCGACGACCTCAAAGCCCAATTGACGTGCTTTCTCCAGGCGATTGCCACGGCCTGCCACGATCACCTTTGCCGCGCCGCAAATCAAGGCGGCATCTGCCGCCAACATGCCTATCGCGCCCGCTCCGGTAATAGCCACGGTGTCACCAGGTTGGATATTCCCACGGCGGGCAACATGCAAGGCGATGCTTGCCGGGTCGATGACCGCGCCTTGGTCGAAGGACACAGTATCGGGAAGATGGAAGACGCACTTCACGTTGTGAACGGCGTAGGTGGCGTCTACGCCCTGGCAGTTGTGCCCATATTGGCGGTGCAATCCGGGTTTGCCATAGTTTTCGCAAAGGTTGTAGCGTCCCTCGACGCATTTCTGGCAAAAGCCGCAGGCGTTGTGGCTGGTTCCGCAGACGCGATCTCCCACGGCGAAACCCAATGCGCCCGCGCCGTCACCAAGTTCGACGATCTCACCTGCCCACTCGTGCCCAGGGGTGAAGGGAAAGGCGGGCGGCCAGAATCCCGGGTAGTCGCCCCGAATCAAATGCGCGTCCGTGCCGCAGATCGAAACCGCCCGAACCCGAGCCAGCACCTCGTTGGCAGATGGTCTGGGGATATCTAGCTGCCTGATCTCCAATTGGTTGGGCGCTGTCACGACCAGCGCTTCCATCGTGTCTGCCATATGCCATTCCTCCCTGGTGAACTGGCTCAAATTATGGCCACCGGGTCTACCATCGACCCAGTGGCCCCTTGAATCTTGAGCGGCAGCGCGACGAAGCAGAATTCGTGAATGCGCTGGGCGGCCAAAGCTTCCAAATCGACACTTTCCAAGATGTAACAGCCGTTCTCTATCAGCAATGCGGTATGCACCGGTTGCGGGTTGCCCTCCGGCCCCTTGTCGGGGGCTGGCTGCACCTCGAACGATTCGGTGTCCGAGCCGGTGGCTACCACGCCGCGATCAAGCATCCAGCGGGCAACGCTGATATCCGGCCCGGCACCCCGGTGGGCCACTAGCGCCGCCTCGTCTGGCCACAGGCTCAGATAGCCGGTGCGGAAGAGAACAGTGTCCCAAGGCCCGACAACCACACCCTCATCCGCGCAGATTTGCTCTACCTCGGCTACGCTGACCGGTTCACCGGCTGGAAGGGAGCACACCTTACGGTGCCCGGCAACATCTATGAGCACGCCACGGGTGAAGAAGGGCGGAAGCTTTGCCGCATCTCCAATGATCGGGCCATTATCGCTGAGATATTCCTTTTCATTTCCCCCGCCATACCATCGCCCGCCGAGTGTCATATGGGCGAGAGCGTCGATGTGCGTGCCCGAGTGCGATGTACACATCAAATACTCGGCCATATAACCCAAATGCACGTCGTTCACCGGACCCCAAGGCTGGGCATTCGCCACCGTGATCCCATTGGGAGAGCGATAATTCAACACTTGGAACGGCGGATGGCCGGGGAAAAGCGGCATTCCGGGAAACCTGACCCGAGCCAGGGAAATCATTTTCCCTTGTTTGACCAACGATGCGGCTTGCACCACCTTGGCTGCGGGGAAGTCGCGCATCCGACCTAGCTCATCAACCATTTCCGCCTCCTCATTTTCAGGAATAATGCCCCGCTTCGCCCACGGATCGTCATTATCCGCAACCGGCAAGCGGCGATTCGACCCATCCGCCTGAGTCACCGCTCTGCGCCTGCCTGGTCGCCGCCGCCAGCAACCCTTGAATCAACGCAAGTATCATCGATTATGTACTATCGTTCTCACCACTAGTGGCCGCTTGGCTGTCCGAAAATTATCGGTAACCGAGAAAGTATCACGGGTTCCAAGCACTGTCAATACCTCAGCCAGGGGCGCATAATCAGCCTTACTGGAGCGGCAAAATCCCTTGACTCTGCCAGATGGCCGTAGCTACCATGATTATCGATAGTTTGGGTTTACAGACTGCATCATTCAACCAAGGAGTTGCGCATGAGTGTCACTCGCCGTACTTTCGCAGATGCCGAAGTCACCACGATGCCGGGTCGTTCGTTCTATATGCTGATCGCTCCGTGGGACTCCCCGGCTACTCATCTTTCAGCAGGCTTGTCCATCTATCCGGCGGGTTCTGCGCCAGAGGGCCACGTTCACGTAGCAGAGGAAGAAACGATCTTCTGCGTGGCGGGGAAGGGCCGGATCGTCACCAAGGAAGCCGCCTACGAGCTTGAGCCTGGCGTTCTCGTGCATGTGCCGCAGAACACCTATCACGCCACTGAGTCTGACGGACCAGGCGAATTAAAGCTTTATTGCGTGTTCACCCCACCGGTTCGCCCAGGAACCTACGAAAAGAACTGACATGGCATCGGTCCGGCGCGGCGAGGGTGAAGCAGAGCGACTCTTGGAGCTTGCCCGCCAAGTCAGAATATCGATTATCGACGCCATTTATCACGCTCAAGTTGGGCATCTGGGTGGTCCGCTCTCAATGGCAGACTTCATGACGGCGCTCTACTTCAATGTGCTTGATATCAGGCCGTCTGAACCAGACTGGCCAGACCGGGACCGGATCGTGCTGTCTAAGGGGCATTCGTCAATCGGCCTCTACGCGGTCATGGCCCATCGCGGCTACCTGCCGCTGGAGGAGTTGCGCACCTTTGACTCCATCCACACCAGATTGCAGGGGCATCCAGAGATGACCAGGTTGCCCGGGATCGACATGTCCACCGGTTCGCTCGGCCAGGGAATTTCTGCCGCGATGGGGATGGCTCTGGGCGCAAAGCTGCTGGACAAGAGCTTCCACGCCTTCGCCATCGTGGGCGACGGGGAATGCCAGGAGGGCCAGGTCTGGGAATGCGCGATGGCCGCCGCCCGTTATCCGTTGTCCAACTTCATTGTGATTGTCGATCATAATAAGCTTCAGCAATTCGGCTGGTTGAAGGAGATAGGCCCCGATGGGACACGTTTCCCATTTCCCCCCGAAGATGACGGCGAGCTGGTCCGGAAGTGGACGGCATTCGGCTGGCGGGTGCTTGAGATGGACGGGCACGACATGGCGGATATTTTGCGAGTGCTCGACGAGGCGCTGACACCGGGAGACGACCAGCGCCCGGTCTGCATCGTCGCCCACACTGTGAAAGGCAAAGGTGTTTCCTATATGGAGGGCGACTATCGCTGGCACGCACAGGTGCTCACCGCCGAACTGGCCGCTCAGGCATTCGCCGATCTTGGCGAACCGGGACTCGCCGCCGCCACATTGGAAAGATCAGACAAGTGAGCTACGAACTCAGCAAGGGCCTAGCGCTAAGGGAAGTGTTCGGACGCACGGTAACCGAACTGGCCGAAACGGATCAACGTGTCGTGGTGCTGGACGGAGATGTGGGCAGTTCCACAAAGGGGGACATCTTCGAGAAGATTCACCCGGCCAGGTATTTGCAGATGGGCATCGCCGAGCAGAACATGCTGAGCGTCGCCGCAGGTCTGGCGACAACCGGGCTGATTCCGTACATCTCGACTTTCACCGCCTTCGCTGTGGTGCGTCCGCTCGACCAGATCAGAGTTTCAATCGCGCAGACTCGCGCAAATGTGAAGATCACCCCCAGTTATGCGGGCATGTTCACTGGGTCCACCGGAATGAGCCACATAATCCTGGACGACTTGGGCTTGATGCGAGGACTTCCGAACATGGTCGTCATCGCTCCCGCTGACGACATGGAAGCCGCAGCGGCATTGCGCTGGTCAGCGCAGTACGAGGGGCCGGTGTATATCCGGCTGATCCGCGATGCCACGGATCGGATCTTTCCCGAGGGCTTCGGGTTCAGTCTCGGCCCGGTTGTCCCGATAGCTGATGGCAGCGATATCACGGTGTTTTCGACCAGCACCCAGACCCCACGCAGCTTTGCCGCAGTGCGGATTCTCGCTGGTCGCGGTATCAGCGCCAAACTTGTCCATGTGCCCACGATCAAGCCGATAGACGTCGCGGGTATTGTCAACGCGGCAGCCGAAACCGGCCGGGTCTTCACAGTCGAGGAAGGCGCCGTGGTCGGCGGGCTGGGCGGCGCGGTGGCAGAAGTCCTCTCCGAGCATCTGCCCACCCGAGTCACCCGGCTGGGGCTAGACGATGTTTATGTCGCCTCCGGCAGCAATGCCGCGCTGTTGGACGTGTACGGATTGTCCGGGCAGCGGGTCGCAGATCAAATCGAATCGGCGCTGCTTCGGGGCTGAGTCTGCCTTGTCCGACGGATTGCAACCTTGGCGCTCCAAATTGATTGCGCGTTGGGCAGTGGTATTATTTTTAAACGTGTCGGCAAGTTATATGCACAGCTTCTTGGCATTAGAATTGTGACTCGCGCATTAAGGAGACGTCGTGTCTTTTGCGTTGGATGATGGCGTCCAGCTGCCGCTTTCCGAGCAGGTGAAGGAGTGGATTCTCGACCAGATTTCCCACGGTGTGCTCAAGCCCCACGAACGAATCGTGGAGTCGATGGTCGCCGGAGAATTGGGCGTTAGCCACGCGCCGGTAAGAGAAGCGTTGAAAGGTTTGGAAGCCCTAGGTGTGGTGGACATTCGCCCGTTCAGCGGGGCTCGCGTCCATCGCCGGACGCATCAAGAGATTTTGGACGCATACATGGTGCGTTCCGAGTTGGAGGCGCTAGCGGTGCGCGTCGCCATGTCTAGAAAGGGAGACTTCTCCGCGCTGCCCACTCTGCTGGGTGACATGTACCACGCCCTCGCCGTCCAAGACATGCGGGAATTGGCGAAAGTCGATACCAAATTCCACGAAGCCATCATCATCGCCTCCGGGAATGCCGAATTGCTGCGTGTCTGGCGTGGGATTCAGCCTCGGCTGCGTGCCTACATCACCCTGGTGAGTCCCGGCTCCGATCCGCATTGGACGGTATCGCTGCACCCTCCGATTCTGGAAGGCATCGTGAGCGGCGACGTGGATCGCGCCGAAACTGCTATCGCCGATCATTTCCGCCTGGCGCGGGAACGCCTAGAAGAAGGCTTGGGCGCCAACGACGAGGAAAACTAGCAGAGTTCGCCTCCGCAGTGACCTTGGCAAAGGATTGGTTCCAAGAGACTTGATACTGGCGGGAAGTTCTTGACGGCCCTAGATGAAAACGTTAACATTGCTGTGATTGTGGATGCTGCAACCCACAAGGCTGGGTGCTGCAAGCTAGCCGATTCAGTCGGCTCGGCAAGGAGATGGTCAAATGCAAATGCGGAGCGTAGGCAAGTCGGACCTTAGGATGACTCAGATCGCCTTCGGCACTTGGGAATTCGGGGGGACTTATGGGCCGCTCGACCCGGCGGAAGCTGTCAATGCGGTCCATCGCGCCATCGACCTCGGAGTGACGGTGTTCGACACTGCCCGCATCTACGGGTTGGAAGAAGGCAAAGGCACCTGGCGGGGGGCTGGCAGGTCAGAGCAACTGCTCGGCAAAGCGCTTCAGGGTAGGCGCGACAAAGTGCAAATCGTCACCAAAGGCGGCGTCTCCACCAGAGCCGGGCAACCGTCCCATCGAGCTGGGCAGTACAACGACGTCCTCAAAGACGTAGACATCAGCCTCGCCGATCTGGGCACGGACTACATCGACTTGTATCTCATCCATTGGCCGGATAGGGAGACCCCGCGAGAAGAGACGATGGCCGCCCTCAACCACTGCCTGGACCAGGGCAAGGTGCGCTACGTTGGCGTGTCAAACTTCGATGCCGAATTGCTGCGCGAGGTGTGCCAATACGCCCCCATCGCGGTTAACCAGGTTGGATTCAACCTTTTCGACAGGCGCTGGGAACGCCACATGTTCCCCACCGCGCAAGAACTCGGAGTCAGCATTATGGCCTACGGCCCGCTGTGCCACGGGCTCCTCACCGGCACCTGGTCAGCCGATACCGAGTTTCCCGATCCGGACTGGCGCCGTTCGCGGGTCTTTTTTGGCCAATCGCTGCTCACACCGGAGAATTTCGGCGCCAACCTTGCCGTGGTGGACCAGCTGCGCATGGTCGCCGACGGCAAGGGAATCACCCTGCCGCAACTTGCGCTTGCCTGGGTGTTTGCCCATCCGCAAATCGCCGTCGGAATCGTCGGCGCACGCACTCCAGTTGAGATCGAGGAAGACGTGAAGGCGGCTGACATCACTTTCACCGATGCCGAATTGGCCCGAATCGATCAGATCATGGCTGCGGCGCAGGGCCAAATCGACCAAGTGCCCCGCTGAAACCAGCAATGACCAAAAATCTAACGGGTGGCCCCCCAACCCGGCTGATCGTGTTGTTCACGTTGCCACTGCTGGTCGGCAACCTGTTCCAACAGTTGTATGCGGTCACCGACGCTGCGGTAGTCGGTCGGATACTCGGCGTAGACGCCTTGGCTTCGGTCGGTGCGGCTGGCGGGTTGCACTTTCTGCTAATCGGCTTCACTTTCGGCTGCTCCGGCGGATTGGCCATTCCCATCGCGCGCGCGTTTGGGGCCAACGACTTACCCCAGACGCGCCGATTCGTGGCCTGTGGAGCGATAATTGCCGGAGCAGTGGCTACGGCAACCACCTGCGTGGGCATTCTCGGAGCACGCTCGCTACTGCATGTGCTGGCGACGCCGCCAGAGTTAGTTGCAGATGCGGAAGCATTTCTAATCGTCAGCTTTGCCGGCGCCGGGGTGACGATGGCGTACAACTTCCTGGCGTCCTCGATTCGGGCGTTGGGCGACAGCCGCACACCGCTGGTCTTCCTGATCATCGCCTGCGTGCTTAACGCCGGGCTGGTGGCGCTGTTCATCGGCAAGTTCAGCTTCGGCGTTGGCGGAGCCGCGCTGGCTACGGTGCTGGCCCAGTTGGTCTCGGTTGGGCTGTGTCTGGCACTCGTCGCCAAGCGGATGCCGCAACTGCGGCCCCGCCGAGGCGATTGGAAGCCTCGACGGGCAGAGTTGGCAGAGTCAGCCAGGATTGGGCTGACGATGGGTTTCCAAATGTCAGTCATCGCCGTGGGCGCTGTCGTCTTGCAGTACGCCGTCAACGGCTTGGGCGCGGACGCAGTGGCCGCGTTCACCGCTGCCATGCGCGTAGACCAGGTTGCCGTAGCGCCGCTTGCCTCGTTCGGCCTGGCTATGGCCACCTACGTTGCGCAGAATCGCGGCGCTGGCAAGTGGCGCCGTATCCGAGTGGGGGTATTCCGAATCAGCCTGGTCGTCTTGGGAGTGTCGCTCGTCCTCGGCGCAGCGGTCATTGGATTCGGCGACCAGATCGTTTACCTGTTCGTGGGCGGCCAAGCACCCCAGGTGACGGCGATGGCCCACCAGTATCTATCCCTGAACGGCATGTTGTACGCGATCTTGGCAATGGTGTTCCTGCTGCGCAACTGCATCCAAGGATTGGGGGTGACTGCGGTGCCGACAGTGGCCGGGTTTATGGAATTGGCGTTACGCGCGGCAGCAGGCTTGCTGCTGGTCGCGCCTTTCGGGTTCTTGGGCGCCTGCTTGGCGGCACCGTTGGCCTGGGTCGGCGCGATTATCCCACTCGGCATCTGCTGGCTGGTGGAGCGGCGCAAACTTGCGGCCCGCGACTGCCTGCCCCACAGCTGCCGCCTCGCCCCAGCTGTGGGATAGGCGCGGCGTGGCACGGCCCAGACGGCATGTCACCGGGCGTCGAATAACGCTTTCGGGTTGCGATAGGCGATGTCAATGGCGGTTTCAATGAGACGATCCAGCTGGCGGACCCGGCCTTCGCCAAGCCAGCCAGCCAGGTGGCTGGCCAGGATGCGGCGGAAATATTCGTGTCTGGAGTAGGACAACAGCGAGCGGGAGTCAGTCAACATTCCGGTGAAATTGCCCAGCAGCCCATTAGCCGCAACCATTTCCAGTTGCTGATGGATACCGGCAAAGTGGTCGTTGAACCACCAGGCCGCGCCAAGCTGGAGGCGAGACTCACCCTGGAAATCACCCAACAGGGTTAGCGCCATCGGCCAATCACCTGGGTTGAGCGGATAAGCGATTAAGTCCGGCAACCCGCCATCAGCGTGAGCGCTCTGCAGGAGCCTGCGGATATGGTCAACGATGTCTGCCTGGGTACCAACGGAGTCGAACCCGGCATTATGCCCCACAGCGGCAGTGCCAGGCAGGTTTTGCCGTCGAGCAGCGCCGAAATGCAGTTGGGAGGTCCAGCCGAATTCGCGTTCTAGGTGCAGCATTTTAGTGAGTATGGCGCTCTGGTAGGCCGCTGCCTCGCCTGGATTGAGCGGTTGGCCGGAAACCCGGCGCCGCAGAACCGCCTCGGCTTCCCCTTGGGCGAAGTAGAAGGTATCCAGGCCGTGATCACTGAGTCGGCAACCCAACGCCGCGAAATGCTCCATCCGAGCCTGTAGGACATCCACCAACTCGGCCAAGCTCGTAACACCGCCGCGTGCCAAATAGTCCGGGAAGCCAGGGTTGCCAATGTCCAGAAATGCATCCGGGCGGAAACTCGGCAACACTCGGAAGCTTGTTCGGCCCGCCGACAAAGCCCGGTGCTGGCCCAGGTCATCCAGTGGGTCATCAGTGGTCACCGCGATCTCAACGTTGGCGCGTTCGACCAGTCGCCGGGGCAGGAAATCGCCGGTGGCCAACAGGGCGTTGGCGCGATCCCAAATTTCTTGGGCGTGGGACGCGCACAGGCATTGGCCGATGCCGAAGTAGCGGCGCAGTTCGAGGTGGCTCCATTCATAGACCGGATTTCCGACAGCCTTCTCCATCGTCTGGGCGAACGCGGCGAATTTGTCCCAACCTGGCGCCGCGCCGGTGATCAGTTCCTCGGGGACGCCGTTGGCCCGCATCAGGCGCCACTTGTAATGGTCGGAACCCAACCACACTTCGGCCAGGTCCGCGAAAGGCTCGTCAGCCAATAGCTGGGCGGCGTCGAGGTGGGAATGGTAGTCAATGATAGGCAGTCCGCGGATCGCTTCAAAGATGGCGGATGCCTGTGGACTGGCCAGCAGGAACTGATCGCTGTCAGCCATGTGTGATGGCCTCCCACAGCCCGTTCAGATAGGCGATGCCGAGGGCGCGGTCGTGGAGGCCGTAACCGGGCCGTCCCCGTTCTCCCCAGATATCGCGTCCGTGGTCAGGCCGGACATAGCTCTCCGGGCTGGTCTGGGCGACGGCCAACATGATTTCGCACATGTCAAGGGAGCCTTCTTTAGACAGATGCGCGGCTTCGTGGAAACTGCCTGGCGAAGTGTGTTTGATGTTGCGGGCGTGGATGAACGGCGCTTTGTCCCGACCGGCAAATTCGCGGATGATTGCGGGCACATCGTTGTCCGGATTTTCGCCCAACGAACCGGTGCAGAGAGTGAAGGCGTTGTACGGCGAGTCATGGAATGCCTCAATGCGGCGCAGGTCGGAGGCATTGCGGACGATTCTGGGCAGCCCGAAGATCGGCCACGGCGGATCGTCGGGATGGACCGCCATCCGCACGTCGTATTCCTCGCAAGCTGGCATGACCGCCTGAATGAAGTAGCGGAAGTTATCCGCGAGCTTGGCCTCGTCTACACAGGCATATGCCTCAAACAAGGACCGCACCTGCGCTAACCGTTCCGGCTCCCAACCGGGCAGGAGGAATCCGTCTGCACCGCGCTGAACCTGGGCAAGCATCTCCTCGGCGCTGGGAGCGATCAGCGCCGAATCGTAGGCAAGCACCGCCGAGCCGTCAACGAGGCGGAAACGCAGATCGGTGCGCATCCAGTCGAAGACCGGCATGAAGTTGTAGCAGATCACCTTGACGCCTGACCTGGACAGGTTGCCGATGGTGTCGATGTAGTTGGCTATGTGGCGGTCCCGCTCGGGCTGTCCAATCTTGATCGCATCGGACACATTCACCGACTCCACCACTTCTGCCCGCAATCCGGCTGCCTCAATCTCGGCGACCTGGGCGGCGATCCGCCCGGTCGGCCACGATTCTCCCGCTGGGATATCGAAAAGCGCCCAGACGATCTGCGTTACACCTGGAATCTGGCGGATGTGGGCTAGTGGGATCGGATCGTCAGCCGCGCCGAACCAGCGGAATCCCATTCTCATAACCGGTCCTCGAATCTCGCAATGCTTTGCCGCAAAGTGTCTCTGACTGAACCCGGCCCCGTCGCCATTTGCTGGAAGTAGGAGGCCACTTTTACCCCCAGCGGCGTCTGCGCCAAGTCGATATCCAACACATCGCTCAGCAGCCTGATCAGCGCCGAAACGTCTGCGTTGCCGCCGTCTGGTGAAAGCCCATCCAAGCGGCCCCGCGCTTCAGCCAACAGCGGATCAGGGCTGAAGTCCAAGTCCGCGCCGGTGTCGTCCACCCCAAGCAGGTAACGGCCCCAGGCGGCCAGTGTCAGCGGGATGAACTCAAGCTTGCCCGCATCCAAACCCGGATTCTCCAAGTATTCCCGGATCGTCACCCCGAACCGGATCGGCAGCTTCTGGGAAGTGTCCACCGCGATCCGAGCGGGGGTGTCTGGGATATTAGGATTCGGGAAGCGGCGTTCCACCACCTCGTCCAAGAATCGCCTGGGAGAAATCACTTTGGGATCAGCCACCGCTGGCAGGCCTTCCACGTAGCCGATCTGCCGCACCAACCCCAACAAGTCGGGATCGGACATTTCGGCGGCAATCGATTCAAAGCCCAATAACTTCCCGAATACCGCCAATGCGGTGTGGAGTGGATTGAGGCAAGTGGTGACCTTCATCTGGTCTGCGGCAAGCACGGTAGCCCGGTCAGCCAGCAGCACGCCCACCTGCTCGAAGGCGGGTCGGCCATTTGGAAAGTCATCCTCGATGACTAGGTACCAAACCTCTTCAGTATTCGCAAACGGCGCCATAGCGGTGGACGGCGATACCTGGATCAATTCAGTATCGGCAAATCCACCGGCGGCTAGCCGCTCCGCGACGGCTGGCGCTGGGTTTGGAGTGATCCGATCAACCATAGTCAGCGGATACGAAATCCGCGCTGGATCCCGCAGGTATGCCAAGAACTCCCCGGAGACATGGCCGCGTGCGGCCCATTCGTCAGCTAAGCGCAAGACGGACTGCTTCAAACGGTCTCCATTGCCGGAAAAGTTGTCGGTGGATACCAACGCCAGCGGTGCTCCGCCTGCCTCGAAACGAGCCAGCGCCACAGCCAAGATCACTCCAACCGCAGACCGCGCCCCGGACGGCCCCTCGGTCAGTTCAGCGAGCAGGTGCGGCAGCCACTGTCCGTCCGACCCAACTTGCGCGTAGCCCTTCTCGGTGACGGTTACGGTGACCAATTGCAGGGCTGGGTTAGCGGCGATCTGACGCAGCCGGACCCAGGTGCTGGAATCGTCGGGTGGGGTGTAATGGGATTCGGCGACTGAGCAAACCAACTCCCGGTCTAGGGTTCCGTCAGCCCGCATCACGACCAGAAGGTATCGGTTGCCGAAGGGCTGGTATACGCTGGCGACCACGCCAGGCCCCAAAGTGTCTACGGCGACAATCCCCGCGTCCAGCAGGTTAGCCGCCAGCAGCCGTTGGGCTATGACGGCGTGCATGGCTCGGAAGAAGTTGCCTGGCCCCACATGCAGCCAAACCGGCTGGCTTATGGCTGCTTGGCTAACCTTAGCCGGGTCGTAGGCTGGCACGGTGATGCCAGCGGCGGCGAACTGCTGGCTGGCAGTGCGGATGTCATCAGTCAGTCGGACCATTCCACATCCTTCCTCAAGTCGTCAAATGAGCTTCAGCATGACTTTGCTGGAACCTGAAGCACGGTCGGCGGCAGTCCGGAAAGCCGCCTCCGCTTGGTCAATAGGGAATTCATGGGTCATCACTGGGTCTACATATAGTCCATCGGCCAGCAAGTCGATAGCTTCTCGCATCTCGTTGACGAACCGGAACGAACCCAACCAGGTAATCTCGCGGGTCACCAAATCCCCCAATATGGCCGTGACCGGTTTGGCGGACAAGTTGCCGACCTGGACAAGCGTCCCCCCTGCTGCTGTCGCCCGAAGCACCGCGCCGAGCGCACCCGGTGCGCCGGATGCCTCAAACACCAGTTCCATGTCTGTGGGCAATGCCGAGCGGGTGGCGTTTACCGTTTCATCTGCGCCCAGCTGGGCAGCGACGGCCAAGGCCGCGTCGGACAGATCTGCGGCAACGACGTGAGCCGCTCCAAGTCGCTTAACGGCGGCGACAGTCAGCGCGCCTATTGGCCCGGCGCCATTCACTAAGACGCTCCGACCGACAACCCCGCCTGGCACTCCTGCCTCGGCGCGATGGGCGGCATGCAATGCGACGCCAAGCGGCTCAGCCAATGCCCCTCGCTTGGTATCCACGCTGGGCGGCAGCGGCAGCAACTGATCCGGGCGGACGACCTTGAACTGGCTGAATCCGCCGTCGGTGTGCGGGTCGAGTGCGGCCGAGCCGTAGTAAGAGACCCGTGGATAAAGGTTTACCCGTCCGGCGATGCGTGCTGGCAGTTCGCCATCGCCCGACAGGGTCGGCGGATAGACTGCGGCCCGCAAACCCAACGGCACCGACACGCCCTCTCCCAACATAGCCACCCGCCCGGCGAATTCGTGCCCCAAAACCAGCGGGTGCTTCAAGATAGCCGTCCCGGAAGAGCCGTGCGCGACGTAAGACAGGTCGGAACCGCAAATCCCGCCCCACTCCACAGCGAGCAACACCTCGCCAGGTCCGGGTACCGGATCAGGGAGGGTGTCAACGCGCAAGTCGCCCTGGCCATGCACAACAACAGCTTTCATGCCTCGCCGCCCTCGCTTCCATGCGGAACCACAGTCACAACATTAGATGATTCCCCGAGCAGTCGGATCAGGGTCTCGGCTTGGCTGCGAGCGCGATTAGCGCGGCCATTGCGGCGGCGAAGAGCAGCGGCACCCACACGTTTGCGCTGAAAGCCTCGAAGGCGAAACCGTAGATGATCTGGCCTATCGGCGCAGCGAGTTGGCTACCCGCCATGAGGATGGCCATGACCTTACCCAGCATCTGGTCGGGCGTGCTCTGCTGAATCTGGGTGATGATGTAGACCGATATCGCTGTTGCAGCGGCCACGGCGGCGAAATCGAAACTGAAAAAGCCAGCGAACGGCAACCAGTAACCAGTTTGGAGCACGGCGGGGAGCATCGCCGCCGCCATCGGCACCAGCAGTGCGGCGATTAGCCAGATACTCCGGTGGAGGTTTGCCATCTTGAGGTTTCGGGTCAACCTGCCCGCGCAAACAGCTCCGACGATGGTTGCCATCTCGGTACATGCCAGCCCCACGCCGTACATCAGGTCAGAGGAGCCGAGGGTGAACCTGAGAATGTAGGGCACGCCGATGACGAATACCGGCACGGTGAACATATTGACCGCGCAGGCCAAGATGATGACGCGGAAGATGATCGGGTTGTCTTTCCACGCGAATACAAATCCTTCGCGCACATCATCGAGCAAAAGCGCGACCATGCGCTTATCCCTGCCCCGCTGGAGGAACGGGATGCGGATGAAACCCTGCACGATTGACGATGCGGCGAAAGCAACGCAACTGGCGGCAAGCAGAACCTCAATGCCCACCAGCCCATAGAGCATGCCTCCGAGCACCGGGGCGACAAAGGCAGCGAGCGCCCCAATGCCGGAGACAACCCCGTTGGCGTCAGCCAGGCGTTCACCACTCACCAGCGCCGGAACGCTTGCCTGCACCGTCGGTTGGTAGATGGAGCTGATCAGACACAGCGAAGCCAGGGCCACGCCTATCACCGGGACGGACGCTTGCCCGCCGCCCATCAGCGCTATCAGCGCCAGCACCAGGGCGGCGCTGGCCGCGTCGAGGCCGACAATCAGATTGCGCTTCGGAAACCGATCCGCGATCGCCCCGCCGATTGGGGTGAAGACGATGCCAGGCAGAGTTGACAGCGCCAGCACCAGAGCGAACATATCTGCCCGCCCGGTGATGTCGAGCACATACAGATCGAGGGCGAAACGCAGGATCGCCGAACCGATGATCGAGACGATCTGGCCCGCGACCAGGATGCTGAAATCCCGGCTCAACAGCGCTTTCACGCCGGTCACCCCGCCACTCGGCCAACGAGGAAATCAAAACTTCCCCGCTTGGCGCCCAGCACCAATTCGGCGACCCGCGACGCCTCTGCCGCGCGGGAGGCGAATTCCTCTGGCGCCCAAACGAAGTAGCCCTCGTCAAAAATCGCTGAGATACCCACCAACAAGAATTCGACGCTTTCCAACGGGCGCGGCGTCGAGTAAACGCCTTCAGCTATCCCCTGCCCCACGATGTCGGCCATGATCGGGGCAACCTGGCGGATGGTCTCGACCAAGGTCTGGCGGTGCATCTGCGCGTTTGCCGGATGGTGCAACTCGTCGATGATCGCCCCGTCAGGAGTCTGGGCGATATTGATCGCCGCAATCAGCTGAACCATCTTCGAGTGGGCGTCCAAACCGGGCGCATCCGCGATGGCGCTGGCACGTTGGACAAGGGTGGCCGTCAAGCGCTCCACGACCGCCCACAGCACTTCTTCCTTTGAGTTGAAGTAGTGGTAGAAAGTGCCCTTGCCCATGCCAACCGTGTCCAAAACGTCGGCTACGGTGGTGGCCTCGTACCCCTTCTCCACGAATAATCTCTCAGCCGCATCCAAGATCGCAGCCAACCGCGCATCCCGCTTCCGAGTGAGTCCCTTGGGCATGACCACCCTCCATCTAAACTGTACTTAACGTCCAATATAGCTCAATCTGGACCATCGTTCCAATTTAAATGCTCGGCTACCTCCCTTTCTGCCTAAGAATTAACCCCCGCCAGCTGCCATCAGAGCAAGCCAAAACTCAACCCTGACGGCTTTGGATCGCGCGGAGGACCAGGCGCGATGCTGGGCCTACGATGAGCAACTGCATGGGCAGGGCGGCCAAGATATTTAACGAAACGGCGGCACCCCAGGCGGGCAGGAACTGGCTGTTCAATCCATTGTTGATGACGGTCGCGTAAGCAGACATCAAGGTGACCATCATCGCCATCATGAAGCAGGAGGTGACTAGGATTACCTGCCAGCGGGACTGCTTGTTGATCGGCATCAGCCGGGTCAGCGCCTTGGCGGCACGGTTCACGAACACCACAGTCAGGGCCAAGGCGACCAAGAACGCCGGACCGGCCCCGATGGCGATTTGAGCCAAGAAGCCAGGACCAATCCCTGAGTGCAAGATCACGTTGTAGACGTTCATTCCGAGAACCATCATCCCGACCATCATCAGCGTGAAAACCGCGTCCTGCTTCCTGCTTTGCGGCATATTTCCTCCTGTCCGGGCAACGAAAAACGAGCGGTGCGGCCCAACTGGTCTTACGTGGCTGGGCACCGCTCGTCGCAGGGGCAAGTCTATCAACAAGCCTGCGCATATTTGGCCAATGTGTCTCGTTCGCTGACCGATCCCGCACGCTAGAAGCCCTCACTTCCATCCCAACCTTTTGCCGTTGAACGCCCCCCTGACAGCGGCGATGGCTTAGCGAACTCCACCTCCACCGCGCTTGGTGGACGAGCCAAAGGTCTTCCAGCCGCTCATACGCCTCCAGCCTTCAGCCAGGCGATGGCCTGCGCCTCGCTCGCGGTGACGTGGAATTGGTTGCCCCGGTTCGCCTCCAAGGCGAAACTCTGGAACGCGCCGCTGGCAGTCTCGGGGTCCAGCACGGCGGCAGCCCGGATACGGTAGTTGGCCAGCTTGCCCACGATCGAACCGGCCACTCTGGACGACAGGGAGCGAAATTCCTCCGCCAGGCAGGAGGCGGGCAGCAACGCCAGATTGATGTCGTTCTCAACACAGGCCGTCACGATTGCCAAACCGTCGCCATCTTGGCGCAGCTGGCCGCGCACTACCGCCACAAAGCGAACGCCATCCACCTCGCGCACCTCGCAAACCAGCTTTTCCCGAATAACGGGCGTTGGATGGCTGGCCGCGAGCGGAAGCACCCCTGTGCGAACGTGGTCGATCCAAGCCAATTCACCGCTGTAAAATTCCGTGAAACTCTCCGCGCAGGCGTCGAGCACCGCGCGTTGGTAAGCAGAGATTTCGGTGATGCCGGGCAGCAGTTCGACGCTGGCGGCCACCATCATCCCCCGGACCTCGCCCTCATAGGCGTCCAACTGCGCCGCCAACTCTTCGCGGGACACACCGGCGCCGAAAAGCAGTTGCAGCGCGAATGGCCGCCGCACGCTCGGCGGCTCCGGCAATTCCAAGGCAGACTTCCGAAGATGATCCAGACCCCGTTTCGTCACCCGATAGGCCTTCTTTGCCGGGGCAGCTACGCCTGGGACCAACTCGCTCTCCAGGTATCCGGCCTTCTCCAGTTCACCGAGCGCCTTGTAAACCTGGTTGCTGCCGCCCGACCAGCCGAATAACGGGGAACGGCTCAGGGTCTTCTTCAAGTCGTAGCCGCTCATCGGGGCGCAACTGACCAATCCGAGGATCGCATCATCCAACTGCATCCCTAAGTCCTTTCGTTGCTAGGTCTCTATTAACCTAGTAGCGTTTCCCGTCGGAGTCAAACGGCCAGATCACAAGCCACGGAAGACGGCGATTCGACTTGAACGCGCCATGTCGAACAGACCATTGCCGCCGCCATTCCAACGCTGTCCTGCGCGGGAGTCCAGACCAAACTACGGCTATCCCAACTGCATCGGCTGGGCCAACGTTTCAGCTAAACGACGGCTAGCAGATCAGCTAGGGCAAAGCCCCAACGCCGCCCCTTGGGCTAGCGGCTCGTGGGGTTAGAGTCCCGCGGGCCAAAAGCCGTTGGGCTGGTTACGCAAGGTACACGCCGCCTACCGCACGGCTCGCTTCCCGTGCGATGCGCTGGTAGACCGGCAGCACGATCTCGCGCGGGGCACCCAAGATGTTGAAGCCGTGGCCGACGCTGGGAATGTCGATGTGCCCTATTAGCGCACCCGCGTCGCCAAGGCGGGAGGCGTAGCGCACAGCCTCGTCGCGCAGTATGTCCCGACCTGCGGTTACCACCAGGGCTGGAGCTATGCCGACGATGCTGGCCTGGTCCGCCTTCCCCGCCGGGGAAATGAGCCGGTCCTGCCGGTCCTGCGGGTCGGGGCAATAGGCGGCATCGAAAGCCGGTCCCATCCTGGCCAAGAATGACTCCTTGCCCTTCGCCATCTTGCTCCGCGCGGGAACACAGAGGTCCAGTGGCGGATAGAGCAGAACCTGCAAGGCGATCTTGGGCGCACCCCTTTCGAGGGCCAGCCGCGCGGTACCCGCCGCCAACGCCCCGCCCGCCGATTGGCCGCCCACCGCGATACGGCTGCCGTCCCAAGGGCGTCCCGGAGCGGCTGCCCAAAGCGCGACGTCGAACGCCTGCTCGACCGGCCCGGGAAACCTAGACTGCGGGGCTGGAATGTAGTCAACATTGACCACAGACACCCCGGCGCGGGCGGCGATGAAACGGCAGAGCGGATCGTCCTGCTCCGGGTGGCGCATCACAAAGCCCCCGCCGTGCAGGTTGATGTACACCCCGGCGCTGCTCGGCTCGGCCTCGGGCAGGTAGACAGTGACCGGCACCGGGCCGTGCCGGGTGGGTACCCTGGCATCGAGTGTCGTAGCTGGAATGTCTGCGAACGCGATATCCGACGCGATCCGCGCCGAACCCGGCGCTCTCTGCGCGAGCTTGGCGACGCCATCGGCGCACCATTGCGGAATCGGCAAAACCAACCTCCTCCCAAACGGCCATCTGCAAGAACACTACGCCTGTGCCCGAGGCGGCGTCCGGCAGGCACAGGCGTTTCCCCATCGCGGCGCTGCCTTTGCGGGCGGGAGCGGAACTTGCCCTACCACTAATGGACGATTCAGGGTCAACCTGGGGTCGTTCTTCGCCCTATGCCAAGGCATCGCCGGTTACTGTTGCTCGGGTGACCAATACCGCAGTTATCTACTTCAGCAAGCACGGCACCACCGCCAAGGTAGCCTCCCGAATCGCCGACGCGCTGGGCAGCGCAACACTCATCAACCTCAAGGACACTCCGCGTCCCGATATCGCCGCCTTTGACGCCGTGGCACTGGGAGGCCCCATCTATGCCGGCGAGCCAGACAAGCACGTCAAAACGTTCATTGCGGCAAACGCTGCCGCCCTCGGTGCCTTGCCGCTGGCTTTGTTCGTGTGCGGCATGGAACCAGACCCCGCAAAGCGCGAGACCGAAGTGGCCTCCGCGTTCCCCGAAACGCTGCGCTCTCACGCGGTCGGCGCATGGTTCACCGGTGGTGAATTCCAGTTCGACAAACTCAGCTTCATCGAACGCGCCATCGTCAAGAAGATAGTCGGCGTCACCGAATCAGTGTCCGCCATCGATACGGACGCTATCGCGGCGCTGGCAGCAGCCCTGTCCTGAGCGGTGCTAACGAAGGTGGCATCCTGAATCAGCGCCAGGTCAGCCCTCTTTGCGCTCCAGAACGCTAAAGCCCAAGTGGGGCATGTCAACGCCGCGATAATGCTTGGTGAAGGTGGCCTTCAAAGTCATGCCGAGGCGTTCGGCTACCCGCCCAGAGGCGGTATTGCTGTCTCGGACCTGCGCCCAGACCTCATCGGCCAAGCCGTGCTCGAAAGCGTAGGCTATGCAGGCCCGCGCCGCCTCTGTCGCATAGCCGCAGTGCCAGTACGCCCGATTGAACAGGTAGCCGACCTCCAGCACGTCAGCTCCGGCGATCAATTGCCTAGTCAGCCCGCATTGCCCGATGACGCGCCCTTCCCACTCGACGGCCCAAAGCCCATAGCCGTACCGCTGGTAGTTGGCCAGCTGGCGATTCAGCCAGGCCGCCACCTCTGTGTCCGGGAACGGCCCCGCGTAGGCAGCCATCGTCTCCGCATCACCCATGATGGCTTGCAACGCCCCCAAGTCATCCGCTGTCATCTCCCGCAGCGTCAGCCGCTTTGTCTGAAGGATCACCTCACGCCCCAGACTGGTCCAAGGCGCGGGACCGGTTGGGAGTTCGGATTCCGTCCAGGACGATAGCCGTGAGCCGTCGGCCCCCGGCGATGCCTTCGTCGCCGGGGGCGACCCGCCAGAGAAAGCCCATCAGAAGCAGCACGTCGGCGGGGTCGTGTCCGGACGCGACGCTTCCCTCAGCCACGCAGGCGTCAAGCAGCCTTGCAACAGCAGCCGTGACCGGGGCGTAGGTATCGTTGACCACTGCTTGGGCCGCCGCCGTGTGGAGCGCTTCGCCCAGGCCGTGCTTGACCCGGACGTAGGCGGCCAGCGTTTCAAACCAGGCCGTGAATGCGTCGAGCGCCGAGTGCTGGGCGGCCAACACATCGTCGACCGAGTTGACCAACTTCTCGATGTCCTGCTGGTAGACCGCGAGGATTAGCTCTGCGCGGGAAGGGAAATGCCGGTAGAGCGTTCCAGCGCCCACACCGGCCTTCTTTGCTATCTCGTTCATCGAAGCAGCCGGGTCGGCGTTGAGCAACTCAGCCGCGACTGCGAGGATTGCCGTCCGGTTCTGGGTGGCGGCTGTGCGCTGAGTCTGGTAGGTGGTCGTCGTCCCTGCCATGCGTCCAGCTCCAGTTTGACTTGCGGAGAACTCTCCCCTAGTTTGAATTACGGAGAACTCTCCGCGATTTTTAGCCTACCAGGAGGCATCCGACATGCACTACGTGAAGCTTGGCACCACCGGCCTCGACGTTTCTCCTATCGCCATCGGCGCGATGACCTACGGCGACCCAAACCGAGGCCACCCCGTTTGGTCCCTGGACGAAGAGGCGAGCCGCCCGCTGATTAAGCACGCCCTCGAAGCGGGCATCAACTTCTTCGACACCGCCAACATGTACTCGCTCGGCTCCAGCGAAGAAATCCTCGGGCGCGCGCTCAAGGACTACGCCGACCGCGACGAGATCGTCATCGCCACCAAATTGCGCCACCAGATGCGATCCGGCCCCAATGGCAAGGGGTTGAGCCGCAAGGCGATCATGGCGGAGGTCGAGCACTCGCTGGCCCGGCTCGGCACCGACTACATCGACCTTTACCAGGTACACCGCAACGACCACACCACACCGCTGGAAGAGACCCTGGAAGCGCTCCATGACCTCGTGAAAGCGGGTAAGGTGCGCTACTTGGGGGCATCTTCCATGCCCGCGTGGGAATTCGCCAAAGCCTTGCATCTCCAGCGCGAACGCGGCTGGGCGCGGTTCGTATCCATGCAGGACCACTACAACCTGCTCGCCCGCGAAGAGGAACGCGAGATGATCCCGCTCTGCCTGGACGAAGGTGTCGGAACCCTCGTGTGGAGCCCGCTGGCGCGCGGACGCCTGGCCAGGCCGTGGGGCGAGGCCAAGTCGACCGTGCGAGGTGGTAGCGACGCCTACTCCGACGTGTTGTACACCCCGGCGACCGAAGCCGCCGACCGCGCTGTGATCGACGCCGTGGGCGCCGTCGCCAAGGCACGCGGCGCCAAACGGGCGCAAGTCGCGCTGGCCTGGCTGCGCGGCAAGCCAGTCGTCATCGCGCCGCTGGTCGGCGCCAGCACGGCGCGGCAAATCGATGACGCGGTGGCCTCGCTTGACATCAAGCTGGCCGACGACGAAATCCGGGCACTGGAAGCGGGCTACACCCCCCGCCACGACTTCCAGGCGATCTGCGACGACGCCGAGATGGAGGCCGTCATGGCCCGTCTGCTTCCGCCTGCGACCGCATAGCCGCGCCCCCAACCGCACGGCACTCGCCTAAGACACCCTCATTGCCCCTTGTCGTCAGGGTCCGCCAAAGCTATAGCCGCCGCAGCGGCAACGTGGATCAAAGTGGTGTCGTAGCTGGGCAGGCTCGCCGTCTTGACCAGCATCCCGATCTCGGTGCAACCCAGGACCACAGCCTGCGCCCCC
>JAIRXX010000044.1 GCA_031268065.1 Propionibacteriaceae bacterium | reverse complement strand
CAATTTTCCCGCCGCGACCTGCGCCTGCTGCTCCCAAGAATGCATGGCGATCCTCGGGGCACGCTTGTTCGCCTCGTCCTTCTTGGCTTTCTTCGCTGAGTGGGCCAACGATTGTTCCGCCGCCCGCCGTTGGCGCTCCCCCACCCGCAGCGCGGCCCGCGCCGTCTGCACAGCCTGTTCCGCCGCCTGCTGCTGTGCTGCCAACCCCTGCCGCCACGCCGAGTATGGACCGCCGAAGACGGTCAGCCGCTGGTCGCGCAATTCGGCGGTGTGCTCCATCAATTCGAGCAAGTCAACGTCGTGGCTGACTACGACGAGCGTCCGCCGCCACTCGCGCACCACCTGATGCACCGCCTGCCGCGCCCTGGAGTCGAGGTTGTTGGTCGGCTCGTCCAGCAGGGTTATCGGTGCCGCCTGGGCCATCAACCCGGCCAGGGCCACCAGCATCCCTTCCCCGCCAGACAATTCGCCCAAGCGCCGTTCCATCGCAAAATCCCCCAGCCCGACTTCGGCCAGCCCCTGCCGCGCCCGCGCTTCGACGCCCCAGTCGTCCGCCAAGGCGTCGAAATGGGAAACACCGGCATCCCCGGCCTCGATAGCGGCGATGGCCGCGAGCTTGTCCGCGATGCCGAGCAAGTCAGCCACGGTGGCGTCCACGTCAAAGGTCAAGTTCTGCGGCAGGTATGCCACCGCGCCAGCGACGTCCACGCTGCCCGAACTGGGCCGCAAAACGCCAGCCACCAGCTTCAACAAGGTGGACTTGCCAGCGCCGTTCTCGCCGACCAAGCCGGTGCGCCCGGTGGAGAAAGCGCCGTTCAACCCGGCGAGGACCCGCTGTCCATCGGGCCAAGAAAAACAAAGGTCGCGCAAAGTGATCGCGTTAGTGGAAGGCATACCGGACTCCTGGCTCGCAGCGAAAGCGCTGAGAGGGTAAAGCCCGGGTCTACGGGTCAGCTCAGCGAGAGGTCAAGACCGTCCAACGCCCCACACCATGTCCTCCTAAATAGGGAAGCCCAAACTTTAGCACCCAGGCGGCACCGCTGTCAGCCAGCCAATATTTCGCATCCATCGTCATCTGAAACGCCTCGCCCCCGCCGCCTTGGGTCGGTGGCCACGACCGGCCACAGTGGATGCGGCCCAAGCCACGGGAAGGAGTCAGCGTCCGAGCAAGTCGGCTGCGCTGGCTGGCTTAGTCCGGTTGAACTTGCTGAAAATCGAAGCGGTTCAGCCAACCGGGCTTGGCTTTCATCATGATGAAGCCCACCACCGAGATGGACAGCGCTCCGGCGCAGTCCACCGCCAAATCCTTGATGGTGTCACTGAGCGCGGCGGTGCCGGTGAGGGCAGTTCCGTCCGCAAGCGAGGTCTTTTGCATGTTGAGGCCGAGCAGCCCGTCTACCGCGTATTCGTAGAACTCCCAGACCACTCCCCAAGTGACGGCGAAGCACCCGGCGAAGAGGGCGATGAATGCCGGGCTGAGGGTGACGCCGACGGTCTTGGCGTCGTTCAGCAGCAGCACCACCGAAAAGCCCAATGCCCCGAGCATGACGCCGGAAAACGTGTGCAGAATCGTGTCCCAGTATGGGACGACGTAGTAGAAGCTCCGCACCTCGCCGAGGTAGATGGCGCAGAATAGGAAGATGAAGAACAGGGTCAGAAAACTGTCGGGCATCTGGACGGAGAACCGGCGCTGCACGAGCGACGGCAACCCCAGCGCGACCAGCCCGACGACGCACTGGAGCAGCATCAGCACATAGTCTCCCCGCCCCCGGATTGCAGGCTCCATGACACCACCGCCACTGCCAATCCGCCACACCAAGAAGACGACTGACGCCGCCAGCGAGACGAAGACCACGACAGTGACGGCTTTCCTAACCCTGGCTGCCCGCGAAATACCAGCGCGGGAGGCGGTCGCTGTATTGGCCATGCCCAAGATGCTAGCAGGATGCCCACTTCGGCAAAGCTGGCTATCCCAACTGACCGCTCATCGGTGGAGTTGGCGCAGGTAATCGCTAACCTGCGCCCGCCAAGCCCGCGCTGACGGCGAAATCGGGCCGAGCGCGGGTGTGGCGTGGATTTGGCCCGCGTAGCTGACTCCCACAGCGGGTACCCCAGCAGCTTGTAGGGCAGCGACGTAGGCCTGCGCGTCTCCGCGCAGCGGGTCGAATTCGGAGCAAAGCACCAGCGCTGGCGGGAGACCGGAAAAGTCCGGGGCCAACAGTGGCGAAACGCACGGGTCGGTTTCCCTGCCGAACACCTGGTAAAGGGACAGCAACTCCACAAATTCAGCTGGGAACGGCCCGGCCTCCTGGCCTGGCAACTGCGCGAGATGCGCCCCAGTCAGGTCGAGCGCGGGCACCTCCAGGACTTGCCGGGCGATGGCCGGTCCGCCGTGGTCGTGCGCGTGGCGAACGACGGCTGCGGCCAGATTTCCGCCGGAAGACTGCCCGCCGACTGCGATGCGGTCCGCCCGGATGCCCAGGTGATCGGCATTGTCCACCAGATAGCGCAAAGCTGCCACGCCCGCCTCCAGCGCCGCCGGATAAGGATGCTCCGGGGCCAAGGGATAGTCGATCTCCACCACCAGCACCCCGGCCTCGCTGGCCGCCTGGCGGCAGGCGCTCACAATGTCTGGCCCATCGAAGGAGCGCTGCCAGAAGCCGCCGCCAAAGAAGAAGAGATACGCCGGACGCGGACCCTCCCCCTTCGGGGTGAACAGCCTGAGCGGCACCGGCTGGCCATCATGGGAAATCTCCAGCTCAGTGACCGACACATCCGCAAACTCCGGATAGGCCAGCTCAGACAGATGCCGCTGTTGGCTGGCAGCCATCGCCGCCCTCCGCTCGGCGTGGGACAACCCGCAGCCGGGATCCAGATAAGGCGCCTGTTCCCCAGCCAACCTCCCGATGAATTGAATGACTGCCGGTTCGATCTGCATATCCATCCCCTTTGCATGAAAGCGCTTACCACGACTCTATAGAAGTGCTTCGATTCGGTCAAGCATCGACCGACCTGATGCCCGCTGGCCAGCCGTTGCCCGCGACCCGATTCACGCCGGCGGCTCCAGCCACCAGGTGACCGGCGACGAGCCAAGGCCAGAAGGCGGGTCTGAGATCAAGACAAGCAGCGCGCGCCTGATCTTCACCAGCCCTGAAGGCGTGCGTTGGAAAACCTGTGAGCGACAGAAAATGACGCCGAGATGCTCCGGAACCTCTGCCACCGCCGCCGGAAATGTTGAAACATCTTCGGTAACCACTACTCTTGCGTCGTTGACGGCGAACCGTAACACCTCGACATCAGCTGCGCCGATGAGCTGGGGCTTGTCCGCGACGAGTGCAACTGTGTCCACGCCGAGTTCTGACAGCGAGCGTGCCAGCGTTGGCGGAAAATGCTCGTCCAGCAACAGTCGGATGCCCGACGGACTCATGCCAGCGAATCCAAACTGCGGCGGCGCTGCCACGCGGCGTACCCCGCCTCTTGCGCAGCGTGTATGCGGGAGATAAGCCCATCAATCTCATCCCGGTTGTCAGCCCAGTAATTCAAAGCCGCCTCGATCTGATCGGGGCGCAGCGCCGTCAACTCTGCCACCCATGCAACGCTTCGGTGTGGACCGGCGTTCTGCAGCCAAGCCTCAGCGACCGACCACACCTGCGGCCCATCCACCAACGCGGCCCGCCGTTCCCCAGCCACCGGCTCCACAAACCGGATCTGAGGGTGGTTACGCAGACGCAGCCACTCGCTGACAGCCTCGCTGATCACCGTGGATTTTCGCTCTCCCGTATTTCGCACGTATTCGGCCAAGGCCTCGTCCACATGCACGGGCAAGCGAACATTAGTTGGAGCTACCATGTATTACAGCGTAACACACAAGCAGCCAAGCTGACGCCGCCTTCGGACCTGAAGCACGCAGGGACGTTTCCATTACACGTCCGGGCTTTTCCCATTCAGCCCCGGCTCGGCTACCCATTTTCCCGGCAGGCGGGCAGTCGGGAGTAAGGTGGGCAACTGCCGGGGCTGTTGCCCAGAATCTCGAATGGAGCACCGCAGATGGAGGATGCGACTATCTACGATGTCGCCAGGCTGGCTGGCGTCTCCATCTCCACTGTCTCGCTGGCTATCAACCATCCCGGCAGGGTGCGCCCGGCCACCAGGGAGCGGGTCCACCAGGCCGCCGACGCCGTTGGCTTCGTTCCCAAGGAACACGCGGTCGCCCGGGCCAGGCGCGGTCTGGGCCGCATAGCGGTGGTCGCGCCCTTCTCGCACTACCCCAGCTACTACCGCCGACTCAACGGAGTCTTCTCCGAACTCAAGGACACCGCCACCCAGGTGCTCATCTACGACTACGCGGACATGGCCACCCTGGAATCACCGCTGCTGTCCGCGCTGCCGATTCGCGGCCATGTGGACGGGCTGCTCATCATGGGCATCCCGCTGTCCGAAGCGGTGGCGGACCGGCTCGGCGGACGGCTGCCCACCGTGCTGGTGGACGCATCCCACCCCGGTTTTCCATCCGTCACGGTGGACTACGCCGGAGCGGGCATCGAAGTGGCGCTGCATTTGCAGAGCCTTGGGCATCGCAAAGTCGCCACCTTGATGGGCGCCGCCGTCAGCATTCCGGAGGGTTCCCCCGGCTGGACGCGGCTGTCTACCTTCCAGGACGTTTACGGCCTGGAGAATGTGCTCCGGGTCATCGTGGACCGGCGCAGCGGCGGTGGCGCGGAGGCCGTGGAGGCAGTATTGCGAAACGGCCCAGACGGCCCCGACCGCCCGACAGCGGTCTTCGCCGAGTGGGATCTGCTCGCGGTGCGTTTCCTGGCCGCCGCCAGGCAAACCGGCATCCGGGTGCCCGAGGACATCTCCCTGGTCGGCTTCGACGACGGCGACCTGCCCGAAGCCCTCGGCCTGTCCACCGTCACCCAGCCGATGGAAGAGACCGGTGCGCTCGGTATGCGGCTGCTCGCCCGCGCGTTGGACGGAGACGACTCCCCCGGCAGCGTGCAACTCACCCCAGCCCTGGCACTGAGAAGCACAACTGGACCAGCCGGTGGGCCGCAAGCCTAGCTTTGCGATCTTCGGAAACTTCCCAAGTACGGCGATGGGCGTCACTGCGCGGATCAGTGGCTTTGGGGGCGCGGAGGTTTGTTCAAAGTTGAACATGTTATTCAGAGTTGGACAAGCTCGTCGCTGGATTTGGGCTGGCCGCCTGCGCCTGTGCCTACAATGAGATTAACAATCTCCGGGACCAGCCGGTCTCGGGATAGCCGATTCGCTACGAAACTCTGGGCGGTTTTTTCCCGCGCCGTCTGGCCGTTGTGCTGATAGGAAGAATTTCCATGTCACATCGCCGTTTGATCTCTGTTGCCGTCGCCGCAGCTTTGGCTGTCGGCGCGTTGATCGGATTGGGTACGCCGGTTGCCGGAGCCGAGGAGGGCGAACCGGCGTTGAAGCAGTTCAGCAAAGCTGTGGTCCCTTCGATTTCCGGATCGGCGGTGGTGGGCAAAAAGTTGACGGCCAAGCCCGGTTCTTGGTCTCCGAAACCGTCGTCGTTTGAGTATCAGTGGTTTGCTGGCGGCGTCGAGATTCCTGGTGCTTCCGGGTCGTCGTATGTGTTGGGCAGCGCCGAATTCGGCACCTCGATCACGGTGAGGGTGACCGCAAAACTAGCTGGCTATGCGCCCAAGGTGATGGCGTCTAAAGCTACGAAGAAGATCGCGGCGGGCAGTTTGAGCGCGAAGTCCGTTTCGGTCAAGAACCAGACCACTGGGAAAAATCCGGCCACGACCGCCCCGAGATTCAATGACACCCTGGCCGCCGTCACGGCTGCTTGGGGTCCGGGCGAAGTCGAGTTGTCATATCAGTGGTTGCGTTCCGGAAAGGCCATCGGCGGAGCCAAGGAAGATAGCTACACTTTGGCAGCTTCGGACCTGGGCAAGCAGATCAGCGTGAAGGTGACTGGCAAGGCGCATGGCTATATGAGCAAGTCGCAGACGTCTGCGAAAACCAAGAAAGTGTCGGCGTTGAAGTTGGCTGCCACTCCCAGCCCGAAAATTGTGGGAACCCCTGGAGTCGGGGAGAAATTAGGCGTTGACACTGGGGACTGGGGTCCAGCTCCGGTGAATCTGTCCTACCAGTGGTTGCGAGACGGCAAAACAATCACTGGGGCTGGCAAAGCTGCTTACACCACGTCTAGCTCGGATCGCGGTAAGTATTTGAGTGTGCGGGTGACCGGAAAGAAATCTGGTTATACGAGCGTGTCGAAGACCTCTGCAAAAGTGAAAGTCGGTGTGTTGTCAGCCAAGACGCCTACTATGCAAAATCAGACTTTGGGCAAAGACCCGGCCAAGACCGCGCCAAGGTTCAATGACACCCTGGTTGCCAATGGCGGTGTTTGGGGACCAGGCGAAGTCAACCTCAAGTTTCAGTGGTACCGCAGCGGGAAAAAGATAACTGGCGCTACTGCGCAGGCTTACACTCTGCTAGCCGCCGATGTGGGCAAGGCCATCACAGTGAAGGCGACCGGTTCGGCCAAAGGTTTCACCCAGGTGACCAAAACCTCCAAAGCCTCAAAAAATGCGGTGGCGTTGAAATTCGCCAAGACGCCGGTGCCCCTGATCACGGGCAAGCCCGTCGTCGGGGAGAAGTTGGGTGTCGATCCGGGAACTTGGTCTCCGGCCCCCGATCAGCTGTCTTATCAGTGGTATCGCAGTGGGACGAAGATCACCAACGCCACTAAACCCACTTATTCTGTCATCGCAGCTGACAAGGACAAGACCATCACCGTGAAAGTGACTGGGAAGAAAAGCGGGTACACCTCCGCTACGACAACTTCGAAAGCGACCAGCAAAGTCAGTGTCCCCACACCGCCGGCTCCCCCGCCAGCCGCAAACAACGAGCAAGCCATCTGGAATTTCCTCGTCGGCAAGGGGCTGAACGCCTACGCCACGGCGGGCATCATGGGCAATCTCTTCGCCGAGAGCGGGCTGAAACCGACCAATCTCCAAAACAGCTTTGAGAAGTCGCTCGGCTTCACCGACGCCAGCTACACCGCCGCAGTCGACAACGGCAGCTACACCAACTTCGCCAAAGACACTGCAGGCTATGGCTTGGCGCAATGGGCGTACTCCACCCGCAAACAAGCCCTGCTCAACTTCGCAAAGGCCAACGGCAAGTCTGTCGGCGACTTGAACACCCAGCTTGGTTACCTCTGGAAAGAGTTGGAGAGCAGCGAATACAAATCGCTGATGTCCAAGCTGAAATCCGCTACCTCCGTCAAGCAGGCCTCCGACGCCGTGTTGACCGGCTTTGAAAAACCGAAAGACCAAAGCGACGATGTAAAGAAGACGCGGGCAGGCTACGGCCAGGGCTATTACAACAAATACGCCGCCAAGACCTAAACCCCATCTTCGCGGCATCGGCGCTCTTGCCGTACGCGGCGGCGATCCGCTGACAGGCACGCGGCCCGCGCCGCCTCGAAACCTGGTCCGACGAATCCGTTGCTGTTGGCCATAACCCCTTGCCTGTGTGTGTTTTCCCAGCCGACGGCGCTTCCGCTCAACGCAGGAAGTCGCGGATCGCGGCTACCACTTCAGCTTGCCACAGCCGGGCGTCGCGCAGGCGTCCGATGATCCCGGCTGAGCCGTGCAACGCCCCCAAGTGGCAGGTGGCGGACACCGGCACCCCGGCCTGGCGCAGCTTCCGGGCATAGGCTAGGCCCTGGTCGCGCAACGGGTCGATCTCGGCGGTGATGATGTGGGCCGGGGGCAGGCCGGACAGGTCTGCGGCCAGCAGCGGAGACACGTAGGGATCGCTGGCCGGGTGCCCAGCCAGGTAGGCAGTACGGATGCCTTTTGTGGTGCCGATGCCATTCGCCAAGTCGGCGCACTCCTGCTCCCAAACACCGTCGTCGCTCAGATCGACTGCCGGGACTTCCAACACTTGGGCAAAGACGGCGGGGCCACCTCGGTCCCGGGCCAACAGCGCCAAGCCCGCGCAGAGATTCGCCCCGGCGCTGGAACCGTTGAGGATGATCCGGTCCGCGTCGATGCCCAATTCCAGGGCAGAGCCGGACAGCCAACACAGCGCGGCATAGGCGTCCTCCAGCCCAGCGGGGAATACGTGCTCGGGCGCCAGCCGATATTCGATGTCGAAGACGGCGCAACCACCGCGACTGGCCCGGAAGCGGGCCAGCGAGTCGTCGATGTCCTCGGCAACGGAGCCGATTGCCCAGCCGCCGCCGTGCAGCAGCAACAGCGCGGGCAGCAGTCCGCCTGGCGGCGGGCCAGAAAGCGGGGAAGTGGTCGGCGCAGAACCAGCCGATGACGAGTCGGGTGGCAAAGAGCCGCCCGACGGGGAATCGGCGACTGGCGGGCCATCCGCCAACGAGCCGACAGGCGTCGGACCACCCATCGGAGGGCCTGCTGGCGGCAGGCGGTATTGGACGACGGTGACCGGGCCGGACGGTCCGGGCACCTGGTGGAAGGTCTTGATGACCGCCTGGTCGCCGGGTTCCCCGTATTCGGAGAAAAGCCGGGCGGACAGCTCGCCAGCGGCTGCCCGTTGCGATTCGAGAGACAGCGACTGGTCAATGCCGATTTCGGTCGAAATCTCCGCTCCACGCGCGATCCAGGCGTCCACTTCCGGTTCAACGCTCCAAGTCATTCCCGCTCCTGTTCCCCCACGACGCCGCTGGCGGCACCCCCGGCACGCTCCCGCCCGGTGGCCCTGGCCAGCCCGCCGCGCCGCTCGGCACCATCACCGCTGGCACCATCACCGCCGTATTCCCGCCAGGCAGGCTCCGACTCCGCACTTGCCGCCTGGCGGCGCCCTCTGCGTTCGCGCTGCAACACCGGATCGGGCAACGGCGCGGCAGCCACCAATGCCTGGGTGTAAGCGACGCTGGGCCGGGTGGACACCACCTCGGCAGGCCCCTCCTCCACGATACGGCCCCGGTGCAGCACCGCGATGCGGTCGGCCAGATAGGCCACCACAGCCATGTCGTGGGTGATAAACAGATAGGTGACGCCGAGTCGCTGCTTCAGGTCGGTGAGCAGGCCGAGAATCTGCGCCTGGATGGACAGGTCGAGAGCGGAGACCGCCTCATCGCAAATCACCAGGTCCGGCTCCATGATCAGCGCCCGCGCAATGGCCACCCGCTGCCGCTGCCCACCGGAAAAGTCACCGGGATAGCGGGTCAGCGCCGAGATGTCCAAGCCGACCAAATCCAGCCAATTCCCGGCCTTCTCCAATGCCTCAGCCCTGCTGGCGAGCCGGTGGCAGAGCAGCGGCTCGGTGAGGGTGTCCCCGATGCTCTTCATCGGATTTAACGAGCCGTAGGGGTTTTGGAAGACCACCTGGATGCTCCGGGTGAGCTGTCTGCGCCGGGCTGGAGTGGCGTGCAATATCTCCTCGCCCCGGAAACGGATGGAGCCGGAGACTGCGGGGGCGAAGCCCAAGATCGCATCGCCCAGGGTGGACTTGCCGGAACCGGACTCCCCCACCAGGCCGAGGGTTTCGCCCTCGCGTATGTCCAAGCTGACGTCATCCGACGCCCGGACCGCCGCTCGACGCCCGTTGCGGTATTCGACGACCAAATTCCTGATCTGGACCAGTGGCTCACTCATGACGTCGCCCCCATCTCAGCTTCCCGCTGGGCCATAGCTGGTGGCCCGTCAACCTCTGGTGGCCCGCCCGCATCAAGCTGCCCGGACACCACCGGCGCTCCGACCAGGACGCAGCGATTTGCGCGTCCTTCCTGGTCCCAGCCAAGCGGCACCGGGGCCTGTTCGCACTGTGGGCGGGCGAGGGCGCAACGGGGAGCGAAATGGCAGCCAGCAGGCCAGCTGCTCGGATCGGGCACCTGTCCGGGAATCGACGGCAGCAGCTCGCCCCGGATTGCGCCAGCCGGGTTGGCGGCGATGAGCGCCCTTGTGTAGGGGTGGCGCGGAGAATGGTAAAGAGTCTCGATGTCGGCGGTCTCCACCACCTGTCCGGCGTACATC
>JAIRXX010000016.1 GCA_031268065.1 Propionibacteriaceae bacterium | reverse complement strand
CCGGGGTCACCCCCGATCCGTCCATCACCACCGTCACCGACGCAATGCAAATGCTGCTCCGGGAGAAGCCAGACATCCTCATCGCGCTCGGCGGCGGCTCAGCCATCGACACCACCAAGGCCTGTCTGTATTTCTGCCTGAAATACAAGCAGGCGCTGATGGAATCCCGCCATGTGCATCGCCCCTACTTCGTGGCTGTCCCGACCACAGCCGGATCGGGTTCGGAGGTGACCAGCTACACCGTGGTCACCGACACCGACCGCGATGTGAAAATCCCCATCTCCGACAGCGCGATGACTCCGGACATGGCCATCCTCGACCCGGAATTCCTGAAGACCCTGCCCAAAGACCTCATCGCCTTCCCCGGCATGGACGTCTTCACCCACGCCATCGAATCCTACGTCTCCGGTTCGTCCACCGCCTTCACCGAGTTGTACGCGCTGCGTGCCGGACAGACGGTGCTGCGCAGCCTGCCTCGGCTCTACGACGGCGACACCAGCGACGCCACCTGCCAGGACATGATGATCGCGGCCACGATGGCCGGGCTGGCCTTCCACAATTCTTCGCTCGGATTGGTCCACGGCATCGCGCACACCCTGGGCGCCGAATTCCACCTGCCGCACGGCCTGGCGAATTCAATCACGCTGCCCTGGGTGATCGCTTTCAATGCCGGGATTGGCCGCTATCGCAGCTTGGAACGTCCCGAATTGCTGATCCGCTACGCGACTTTCGCGCGGGCGATGGGATTGCGGTCGCCGCGCGAGGTTGGCGACGAGGACGCCGCCTGCGAACTCATCCGCACCGTCCAGCAGCTCAATAAGGCTTTCGGCATCCCCGAATCGCTCAGCGCCGCCGGGATCAGCCCATCCGACATCCAAGCCAAGAGCGCCGAAATGTCGGCCAAGATAGTCAACGACATCACCACGAAGTCCAATCCAGTCGCCGTCGGCCAACCAGAGGTGGCGCGGTTGCTGGCAGACATCCACTCCGGGGGAGGTCCGCTGTAAATGGCCGCCGAGAAACAGCGCATAATCCAGGAATTCGTTCCGGGCAAACAGATCACCCTCGCGCACCTGATCGCCAACCCGGTGGGCAACCTGACCCTCAAGCTCGGCCTGCCCGCCGACCAGCCCGCCAACGCGATCGGCATCCTCACCATCACCCCCTCCGAAGCCGCGATCATCGCCGCCGACATGGCGACCAAGACGGCGGCGGTGGAAATCGCCTTTGTGGACCGCTTCTCCGGCGCTGTGTTGATCACCGGTGACGTCGAGGCCGTCAACTCGGCGCTCCAAGGCGTGCTGCGGCTGCTCAGCGACGAAATGGGTTTCGCTCCGACCCCGATCACCAGGTCGTAAGGATAGGCGCGATGAAAAAGGCGATCTTGATCGGGATGAGCGGCTGTGGCAAGACCACGCTCATCCAGCGGCTTGGCAATGACTCGCTGCGATACAAGAAGACGCAGGTCATCGAGCACTACCTGAATTTCATCGACACCCCCGGAGAGTATCTGGAACAGCGCAAGCTATACCGGGCTTTGATCGTCACGGCAGTGGACGCGGACGAAATCGGCCTAGTCCAGGATTGCGTCGCGCGGACGACTTGGATTCCGCCGTCTTTCGCCACCACTTTCGCCAAACCGATCTTTGGAATCGTCACCAAGGCCGACTTGGCGACCAGCCCGGCCCAGCTTGAATACGCCCAAAGCGTGCTGAACTCGGGCGGTGCCCAGCGCATCTTCACCCTCAGCGCGGTCACCGGCGCGGGCATCGCCGAATTGCTCGATTACCTGGAGGAACCGGCTCCAGCCGCCCCGCCAGTTTTTCGGACCTCTCCGCTGCGCCGCGCCGCCGCCAATCCCAGCCTGGCGCTCCCGCCAGCTGCGAGCGCCAGGCGGATGGCGTTCAACTCTCCCGAATTCGGTGAGCTGACCCCGGAAGATTTCGCCGGAGCGGACCAAGCCGTCCGGGATATGACGCTGCCGGTTTTCGCGGCGGCTCGTGCCAAGGCGGTTGCGCCATGAGCCACAACTCGGGCCGCGATGTGCTGTTGAGCGTCGGGATCGACATCGGAACCTCCACCACCCAAGTGATTTTCTCCCACATCACCATCCAGGACATGTCCAGCGGATTTTCGGTGCCGCGTTTCGAGATCATTGACAAGCAGATCGTTTACCTTGGCGGCATCCACACCACGCCGCTGCTCTCCCCGAGCCGGATTGACATGGCCGCCGTGCGCGATATCGTCGCGGGCGAGTACGACTTGGCCGGAGTTGACCGCACCACAATCGGCACCGGGGCAGTCGTCATCACCGGCGAGACCGCCCGCAAGGAGAATGCCAACGACGTCGTACACCACCTCTCCGACTTCGCCGGGGATTTCGTGGTCGCCGCAGCCGGGCCGGAATTGGAATCGGTCATCGCCGGGCGCGGCGCCGGCGCCGACGTCTTCTCCAAGGACCACTCCACCACCGTGGTCAATTACGATGTGGGCGGCGGAACGTCCAACCTGGCGATGTTCGACCGGGGACGGCTGGTGGCGGTGACTTGCCTAGACATCGGCGGCAGGCTGATCCGGGTGGACCGCGACCGGGAAACCGTCAGCTATATAGCCCCCAAGATCAAAGAATTGTGCCTGGCCGAGGGCATCCGGCTCCGCGAGGGCGACCGTGCCGACGTGCCGACGTTGCGCCGGGTCTGCACGGCGATGACCCGGCTGTTGGAAATGTCGCTCGGGCTGACGCCCAAATCGCCTTTCTTCCCGCGCATCCGCACCGAGGAGGACAAAGACATTGTCCTTCCGGGAATCCCCAGCCACATCTGCGTCTCCGGCGGGGTTGCCGATCAGATTTACCGCGACCAGCCAGAGCCAGACGTCTTCCGTTACGGCGATATCGGAATACTGCTCGGCCAGTCCATCCGCGAATCCCAGGCCATCGCCCGGATTGCCCGGATCGTCCCGAACCAGACGATCCGCGCCACCGTCGTCGGTGCCGGGACGCACATCGCCGAAATTTCCGGCAGCACCATCGAATACGACGAGTCGCTGCTGCCGGTCAAGAATGTCCCCATCCTAAAACTGAATCCAGCCGAAGAGGCCTCGCCGACGGCCATGTGCGCCGCCATCGGGGAAAAGCTCGAATGGTTCCGGCTGGATGGGGAATTGCAGCTCGTGGCCATAGCCTTCACCGGCCCGCGGTCACCGAGCTTCAAACAGGTGGGCCAGCTGGCCCAAGCGATCATGGAGGGGGCGGCGCCACTGTTGGCAGCGGGCTTCCCACTCATCATCATCAGTGAGAACGACTTAGCGAAAGTATTAGGACAAGCCGTCCGGGCGGCCCTGCCGGGCCAACGCGGATTCATCTGCATCGATGCCGTCAGCGTAGCTAGTGGAGACTACGTGGACATCGGTACGCCAACGGCCAAGGGCAGAGTGTTGCCAGTGGTCGTGAAAACCCTTTTGTTCAGATAGCGCAAGCTGGCTGGACAACCACCTCACCGAATCGGCACCGTCCGAATCGGCCAGAATGGAAAATGAAATAATAAGGAATGGTTGACGAGTGAAACTTAAGACCAACTTGCTGGGCAAGACATACACGTTCCGAGACGTGAAAGATGTGTTGGCCAAGGCTAATGAACTCAAGTCAGGCGACCAACTGGCTGGAGTCGCGGCCGAGACGGCCCAAGAGCGGATCGCCGCGAAAGTGGTGCTGGCCAATATGCTCGTCTCGGATATCCGCAACAATCCGGTGGTGCCCTACGAGGAAGACGAGGTTACCCGGATCATCCAAGATGACGTCAACGAGCGCATCTACGAAGAAGTCAGGAACTGGACCATAGCCGAATTGCGCGAGTACATCTTGGACGATGCGCGCACGTCGGCGGATATGCGACGGCTCTCCAGAGGCCTCACCAGCGAAGTTGTGGCCGGAGTCAGCAAGCTGATGTCCAATCTCGATCTGATGCTCGGGGCGAAGAAAGCAGTGGTGACTGCGCATTGCAACACCACCATCGGCACGCCGGGCACCTTCGCAACCCGGCTCCAGCCGAATCACCCCACCGACGACCCCGACGGAATCTTGGCCTCGATGATGGAAGGATTCTCCTACGGCTCCGGGGACGCGGTGCTCGGGCTAAATCCGGTGGACGATTCGCTCGGCTCGGTGCAGCGCATCCTGCATCTTTTCGACGACTTCCGCAACAAGTGGGAAATCCCGACGCAAATCTGCGTCCTGGCCCACGTCACCACCCAGATGGAGGCTGTGGAGAAGGGCGCGCCCAGCGATCTGATCTTCCAGTCGATCGCCGGTTCGCAGAAGGGCAACGAAGCTTTCGGCCTCACCGCCCAGATGTTGCAGGACGCCACCGACCTGATGCACAGCAAGGGCACCTCGACCGGGCCGGACGTCATGTACTTCGAGACTGGGCAGGGTTCCGAATTGTCCGCCGACGCCCACAACGGCGCGGACCAGGTGACGATGGAGGCCCGCTGCTACGGATTGGCGAAGCGTTACCATCCCTTCCTGGTCAACACCGTCGTCGGTTTTATCGGGCCGGAATACCTCTACGACGCCAAGCAGGTCACCCGTGCCGGTTTGGAAGACCACTTCATGGGCAAGCTCACCGGCATCTCGATGGGCTGCGACGCCTGCTACACCAACCACTGCAAAGCCGACCAGAACGATATTGAGAATCTGGCCGCGCTGTTGGTGACGGCGGGCTGCAATTATGTGATGGGCATCCCGCATGGTGATGACATCATGCTGATGTACCAATGCACCGGCTACCACGAAGCGGAGTCGCTGCGGCAGCTCTACGGCAAGTCCGCCATACCCGAATTTGAGGATTGGATGGTCAAGATGGGTCTGATAACCGCTGGGGACCGCAAGCTCACCAAACGCTTCGGCGACGCTTCCATCTTCCTCAAGTGAGCGAGCAGAAGGAGACATTGATGTATCAAGAAAATGATGTCCGGCAAATGGTTCGCCAGGCGCTGGGTGAATTGCTCGCCGCGCAGGCCACCGCCTCGGACGCCGAGCCGGTTTTGGCCCCGGCTGCGGAAACCGCCGCTGGACCGGCAGGCGGCTGGACCCCGGAACGCACCGCTGTGGAGGAGGGCTTCGCCCCAGACGTCACCGCCATTTCCACCAAAGATGAATTCCACGTTCCCAAGCCGGAGAACCGGGAAGGCTACTTGGCGATGAAGCAGTCCACCGTTGGAAGGCTCGGGGTCTGGCGGGCTGGACCCCGCTACAACACCTGGTCCATGCTTCACTTCCGGGCCGACCACGCCACCGCCCAAGACGCGGTGTTCACCGACGTGCCGGAAGAATTCGTGCAACAGCAGGGATTCGTCGCCGGGCAGTCGCTCGCCACGTCGAAAGACGAATTCCTCACCCGGCCCGATCTGGGGCGGAAGCTGAACGATGAGACGAAGGCGCTCTTCGCCCGCGAATTGCCCAAGAATGCCAAGGTGACCATCATGGTCGCTGACGGGCTGTCTTCGGCTGCGATGGTGAACATCCCCGATATCGTTCCGGCGATCAAGCAGGGGTTGAAGAGCTACAACATCGAGGTCGGCCCGATCCCCTTTGTGAAATACGGGCGGGTCGGGACGATGGACGATCTGGGCGAGTTGATCTCGTCCGAGGTGGTCTGCCTGCTGATCGGGGAGCGCCCCGGCCTGGCGACTGGCGAATCTATGAGCGCTTACATGGCCTACCAGCCGAGTCCGGAGCGTCCCGAATCGTGGCGCACGGTCGTCTCGAATATCTACTCTGGCGGCACCCCGCCGGCGGAGGCGGGCGCCCATGTGGCGACGATCATCAAGAAGATTTTGGATTCAAAGGTGTCTGGGGTCGAACTTAGCCTTTAAATTGAACCACCGATCCTAGGCGGTGATCCCGTTTGGAGTCAGGAAGGGAGGATAGATGAGCGGTGTAGAACTAGTGGACCGCGATTTGCTGTCCATTCAGGAAGTGCGGTTGAAAATCAGGGCCGCAAAGGACGCCCAGGCCAAGCTGGCCACCTTGGACCAGGCGGGAATCGACGCGATCTGCGCCCAAATGGCCAAGGCCGGGGCCGGTGACGCGCTGCGGCTGGCGAAGATGGCGAACGAGGAGACCGGCTTTGGCCGGGTGGCGGACAAGGTGATAAAGAACCAGTTCGGCTCGGCGGGCGTCTGGGAGGCGATCAAAGATTTGAAGACGGTCGGGGTGATCAGCGAAGATCCCGCGCGCGGACTGGTCGAGATAGGCGTGCCGATGGGAGTGGTCGCAGGCATCATCCCCTCTACGAATCCCACCTCGACGGTATTCTTCAAGTCGCTCATCGCCATCAAATCGGGCAACGCCATCGTCTTCAGCCCGCATCCCTCCGCCAAGCAATGCACGCTGGAAGCCACCAGGCTGATGGCGGCGGCGGCTGAAGCGGCGGGTTGCCCGCGCGGGGCGATTTCCTGCATCGAAACAACGACGATCCAGGCCACCAACGAGTTGATGAAGCATCCCGACATCGCGCTGATCCTGGCCACCGGCGGTGGCGCTATGGTGAAAGCGGCGTATTCCTCGGGAAATCCGGCCATCGGCGTGGGGCCGGGCAATGGACCGGCCTACATCGAGCGGACGGCTGACATCGCGTTGGCGGTGAAGCGCATCTTGGACTCGAAGACTTTCGACAACGGTACGATCTGCGCCTCAGAGCAGTCGGTGGTCACCGAAGATTCCATCCGCGACCAGGTGGTCGCCGAATTCAAGCGGCAGGGCGGATACTTCCTCAACCCGGAGGAGAAGGCCAAAGTCGGCGCGATCCTGATGCGTTCCGCAGGCACGATGAATCCGGCGATAGTCGGCAAGACTCCGCAATACATCGCCAAGCTCGCTGGCATCAGCGTGCCGGACGATGCGCGGGTGCTGATCGGTTTCGAGACTGAGGTTGGAGACAAATTCCCCTATTCCAAGGAGAAGCTTTGCCCGGTGCTGGGCTTCTACACCCAGCCGGATTGGGAAACGGCCTGTGAGCTTTGCATCCGCATCCTGCTCCACGAGGGCGCCGGGCACACGATGACGATCCATTCCCAGAACGAGGCCGTCATCCGGGAATTCGCGCTAAAGAAGCCGGTGAGCAGGCTCTTGGTGAACACCCCTGCCGCCCTTGGCGGAGTCGGCGCGACCACGGCGTTGCTGCCTTCGTTCACCCTCGGCTGTGGCGCAGTCGGCGGCTCGTCGTCCTCAGACAATATCGGCCCGCTGAATCTGATCAACATCCGGCGGATGGCTCGCGGCGTGCGCGAGTTGGAACAGCTCCGGGCGCAAGCGGACCTTCCCCCCGACAGCGCTGGAGAGGCGCGGCAGCAGCAATCAGGATCAGGCGTCGCGGAGGACCAGTTGATCGCAATGGTGCTCCAGCGCGTGTTGGAGAGACTTAAATAACCAACTGGCCCGGCGTGGAACCGGGTCCGGTGAAAAACTAAAGACAGCCCATAACAAGAAAACAGGAGAAAATAATGGCTGACAGCAATGTAAGTATCGCTTTGGGGATGATTGAGACCAAGGGTTTGGTCGGCTCTATCGAGGCCGCCGACGCGATGGTCAAGGCGGCCAACGTGACCTTGATCGGCAAAGTACATGTGGGCGGCGGGCTGGTCACCGTGATGGTCCGCGGAGACGTGGGCGCGGTCAAAGCGGCCACCGACGCCGGGGCGGCGGCAGCCGACCGGGTGGGCGAACTGGTCAGCGTACACGTCATCCCACGCCCACACGCCGAAGTCGAATTCATCCTGCCCACACTCAAGTGAGCCACTAGGCCCGAGCAGCAATGTCAACCAAACACCGATCCGGCGACACTCCAGCCGCTGACCTCGAACCAGAGCAGATGGGGGCATCGGCAAAAGCCCCCATCCGGAAAGAGGCCAAGCGGGCGCTGAAAGCTGCGGTGAAGCGGTTGCAGAGCACCCGCGTCCCGGAAAAGGGAGAGGCCCTGCGCCTTGGCGTCGATCTGGGCACCGCTTCGATCATCGTCATGGCGGTCGATGCGGCGGGAATGCCGGTGGCCACCGAATTGCAGACCGCCCAGGTGGCCCGTGATGGCTTGGTGGTGGATTACATCGGCGCGGTGGACATCACCCGGCGGCTCGTCCACCGGTTGGAAGAGCGCCTCGGGGTGGAATTGACCACGGCGGCGATAGCGATGCCGCCCGGAGTCAACCCCGCCGAGAGTTCCGCCCACCGGCATGTGGTCGAGGCGAGCGGGCTGCAGGTGAGCGCGGTTTTGGACGAGCCGACGGCTGCCGGAACGGTCCTCGGCATCTCTGACGGCGTAGTGGTGGACATCGGCGGTGGCACCACCGGGCTATCAGTCTTCCAAGACCAGAAGGTTGTCTATGTGGCCGACGAGCCGACCGGGGGAACCCATGTCGCCCTGGTGCTGATGGGGCGCTACGGGATCAGCTTTGAGCAAGCTGAGGCGATGAAAACCAAGGCATCGAAAGCCGACGACGTGCGGGTTGCCGTGCTCCCGGTGATGGAGAAGATGGCCAGCATCGTCAAACGGCACATCCAGGGACACCAGGTGGGCAAAATCTGGCTGGTCGGCGGCACTTCCGAGCTGAAAGGCATCGAGGCGGTCTTCGCCGACACGCTGGGCATCGAAACGGTGAAACCACCGCATCCGATGATGGTGACACCGCTGGGCATCGCGCTGAACTCCACCCCGATGCTGAGCGGGAGCCTCAAGGCCGCGCGGAACTCGGCTCAATCGGCAAAGTTCCACCCACACCGGAACGCTAGTTAGGAACAAGCAAATGCAAATAGGCACTGTCATTGGGAACGTCTGGGCTAGTCGGAAGAACGACTCCCTGGCTGGCTGCAAACTGATGATCGTCGAGCCGTACCATTACCCCAACCACACAAAACCGTCCCCGATCGTGGCGGCGGACCCACTTGGGGCGGGCGTTGGCGAGGTGGTTCTGGTAGTCTCTGGTTCCACTGCGCGAGTCAGTGTCGGAATCGGCGACCAGCCCATCGACAACGTGATCGTAGGGATCGTGGACAAAGTAGATCTCAACGAAGCGGCGATGGGGCACGACTGGACGAAGATGTCCCACGAGGAATTGGGCCGAGACGGCTGACTCGCTTGCGTCGTCCCGGACCGGCTAGCGCCGTCGCCGGGGTGACCGGGTGGCAAATGGGGAATTGCAGAAAGAAACGAAGATGAACCTGTCTAAAGCAGCGATTGAGAACATCATCCGCGAAGTGATCCGCGAGGAGATTGGGCAGTCGAGCGCGCCCGCGCGGCAGCTCGACCCGTCCGGGGTTATCGGGATCGACCCGGCCAAGGTGGTGTTGGAAGACTTCCCCTTCCCCATCGAATCCGACCGGGTGAAACTGGTGGACGTGCTGGATTTGGATGAAAGCCCCCGGCTGGGCTGCGGCATCATGGAATTGGACCGCACCGAATTCGCTTGGACGCTGACCTACGACGAAATAGACATCGTGTTGGACGGCACGCTCGACATCAT
>JAIRXX010000006.1 GCA_031268065.1 Propionibacteriaceae bacterium | reverse complement strand
CATCCATTATCGCCGAGCGCAAATCCTCGTCGGCGTCATCATCCCAGCCAAGTTCTTGAACCAACTGACCGACGGCAAACCCCATGGCAGTTGCTCGCGTCGGGCGTGTTAACCCTTCGGTGCTCACGAAATACAGCCTGCCAGAAAATCGGCGGAAGAGGAAAGTCCCATCCCGTCAGGCGGTTGCCAAACCTGTTTTACCACCATTCTCACCCCGCCTCAGCGCCGCCCTGGTAGAGTTTGGCGGCTTGTCGGGCAGTTGACCAAGCCACCTTGCCCTGCTTTGCCAACGCCTGCATGGATTGCACAGCGATGCTGGCGGCGTCGATCCGGAAGAAATTCCGCGCCGCGGCACGGGTGTCGGAGAATCCGAAACCATCGGCCCCCAGCGAATAGAACTCCCCCGGCACCCAGTTGACGATCTGGTCGGGCACCTGCCGCATGTAATCGGATACCGCAACCACCGGACCTTGGCGGTCCGCCAGCTTCGCCGTCACCCAGGGGATTGGCCCCGGCCTGCCCGGATTGTCGAAGACATGATGGTCGCAGGCCATCCCGTCTCGGCGCAATTCGTTCCACGAAGTGACGCTCCAAACATCGCTGAGCACTCCGAAATCTTGATCCAACAGCTGCTGGGCTTCCAACGCCCACCACAGCGCCACGCCCGATGCCAGCAGTTGAACGCGCGGGGCGCTCAGATCGGGGCCGCCATCCTTGACCAAGTGCATACCCCTGACGATCCCGTCCACGTCCACATTCGCCGGCTCGGCAGGCTGCAGCTTCGGCTCGTTGTAGACACTCAGATAGTAAATGACGTCCTCGGGGTTTTCCCCGTACATGCGGCGCAACCCGTCGCGCATGATGTGGGCGATTTCGTACCCAAAGGCGGGGTCGTAGCTGACCACCGCCGGATTGGTGGCGGCGATCAGCGGCGAATGCCCGTCCATGTGCTGCGTGCCCTCGCCGGTGAGCGTGGTCCGCCCGGCTGTGGCGCCGATTACGAAACCTCGGGCGAGTTGGTCGGCAGCCGCCCAGATGCCGTCCGCGCTGCGCTGGAATCCGAACATCGAATAGCAGACATAGACCGGGACCATCGGCGTCCGATGGGTGGCATAGGCGGTGCCGGCAGCGGTGAAAGCCGCGACACAGCCAGCCTCATTGATCCCCAGATGCAAAATCTGCCCATCAACTGCCTCGCGGTAGGCGAGCGTCAACTCATTGTCCACCGGCAGGTAATTCTGGCCATGCGGCGAGTAAATCTTGATCGTCGGGAAGAGCGAATCCATGCCGAAGGTACGCGCCTCGTCCGGGATGATGGGTACGATGCACTCCCCGAAGCCGTCGGTGCGCAACAGCTCCTTCAACAGCCGCACCCAGGCCATTGTCGTAGCCACCGCCTGATTTCCGGAACCCTGCCTGAGATCGGCATAAGCCTCGTCGCCGGGGAGCATGAGCTGGTTCGGCTGGTTGCGGCGCTCCGGGACGAAACCGCCCAAGGTCCGGCGGCGTTCCAAGAGGTATTGGATTCGCTCGTCGCCGGAATCCGGGCGCAGATACGGCGGCAGGTAGAGGTTGTCCTCCAAAACCGAGTCGGTGATCGGAATCTCCAACCGGTCCCGGAATTGCTTCAGGTCTTCTAGGGCGAGTTTCTTCATCTGGTGGGTGGCGTTGCGCCCGGCGAAATGGCTGCCCAGGAAGTAACCCTTGATGGTGTGGGCGAGGATGACCGTGGGAGAGCCGGTGTGCTCTGTCGCCGCCCGATACGCGGCGTAGACCTTCTGGTAGTCATGGCCACCCCTGGTCAGCGCCCAAATCTTGGCCGCGCTCCAATCGTCAACCAATTCGGCGGCACGCGGGTCGCGGGCGAAGAAGTGCTCCCGTACGTACTCGCCGTCGTTGGCCTTGAAAGTCTGGAAATCGCCGTCGGGGACCGAGTTCATCAGGCCCAAAAGCGCCTGGTCCCGGTCTGCGGCAAGCAGCTGGTCCCAGCCATGCCCCCAGACGACCTTCAACACATTCCAGCCCGCGCCGCCGAAGAAGCTCTCCAACTCCTGGATGATCTTGCCATTGCCCCGCACTGGGCCGTCCAAGCCCTGCAAATTGCAGTTGACCACGAAGGTGAGATTGTCCAGCTTTTCGTACCCGGCCCGCTGCAACGCGCCCCGGCTCTCCACCTCGTCCATCTCGCCGTCGCCGAGGAAAGCCCAGACCCGCTGGTCGGAAGTGTCCCGGATGCCCCGGTCGCGCAGATATCTGTTGAATTGGGCCTGGTAGATGGCGTTCAGCGGACCCAGCCCCAGCGACACAGTGGGAAATTCCCAGAAGCCAGGCAGCTGCCTGGGATGCGGATACGAGGGCAGCCCGCGCGCCACACCGCCGACCAGGTGGCTCTTCTCCTGGCGGAAGCCGTCGAGATCGGCCTCATCCAGCCGACCCTCCAAGAACGCCCTGGCGTAAATGCCCGGACTGGCGTGGCCTTGGAAAAAGATTTGGTCTCCCCCGCCCGGATGGTCTTTGCCCCGGAAGAAATGGTTGAAGCCGACCTCATACAGGGTCGCCGCTGAGGCATAGGTGGAGATGTGTCCGCCGACGCCGAGGCCGGGCCGCTGTGCCCGGTGGACCATGACCGCCGCATTCCAGCGGAGCAACCGCCTGATCTTGCGCTCCAGCTCTTGGTCCCCTGGGTAGGCGGGCTCATCGTCTGCCGCGATGGTGTTGACCATATCGGTGCTGGTCAGCGCGGGAATGCCCAGCCCTTGTTGCCTGGCCCGTTCCAGCAGCCTCACCAGCACATAGCGCGCCCGCTGGAACCCTTCGGCGTCGATCATCGCGTCAAGAGATTCCAGCCACTCCGCTGTTTCTTCTGAATCCAGGTCGGGCAGGGTCAGCATCGAACCGTTCGAGAGCGGGGGGACTTCCACAGTCATTCCTTCAGGGTGTATTAACTGTCAGTGATTCCTCGGCTAAGCCTAACCGCTCAGCAACGACACAGCCACTAACCGGGCGGTAGTCTGAGGGTGCCAAAATCAGTAGCGGATTACGACGAGGTGGAAAATGCAGGTATGGTGGCCGACCCAGGGTGTCAGAACTCAAATTGCTGCCCGTATGCAAGCCCGGCTGGGCACGATGACCACCGCCGCGCTGACTAAAATCTCCGCTGAC
>JAIRXX010000380.1 GCA_031268065.1 Propionibacteriaceae bacterium | reverse complement strand
GCTTCCGCGCCCTCCGCTGCCTGCCCGCCGGCTTCCTTCTCGCCCTTGATCAGCGCTTCCAGCTCCTCATCGGTCGGCTCGGTGATGTCCGGCTCGGTCGCGGTCGCGGATGTGGACTCGTCCTCGTATTCAAATTCTTCTTCGACCTGCTGGGTGGAGATGGCCTGCTTGAGGATGGTCATTTCCACTCCCGGCGAGATTTCCAAGATCGCCTGGCGCTCGCCCAGATGCACGATCGTGCCGAAGATGCCGTGAACCGTCATCACCCTGGCGCCCTCAGCCAACGAGGCCATTTTCTCTTTTTGCTCCTTGGCGCGCTTCTGTTGCGGTCTGATCATCAAGAAATAGAAGACGCCCACAACAGCGACAAGCATGATGATGGTCATCGGGGCCATATGTTTTCCTAAGGCTAAAGCCCGCGCTGCGGGACGAGTCACACTTCCGACGTGAAAGCCTATCGTGCGGGGGGGCTTTTTACCCATTCCCCGCCCCAGATGAACAGCAATTGCTCACTGGCTGGTCCAGCATCACCCGGTGGTGAACAGCGCCGACTGGCCTGTTGGCGCCTTCAGCCCGAGATGGTGCCAGGCTTTCGGAGTCGCCACCCGGCCGCGCGGGGTGCGCATCAGGAAGCCTTGCCGGACCAGGAACGGCTCGGCCACCTCTTCCACGGTGTCGGTCTCCTCCGCGACGGCAATGGCCAAGGTGCCCAGGCCGACTGGCCCGCCGCCGAAGTTCTGGCAGAGCGCGGCGAGCACGGCCCGATCCAGCCGATCCAACCCCAGGGAATCCACCTCGTACAATTCCAAGGCTTGCACCGCTATTTCCCCAGAGAGCTGGCCCGCAGCGCGTACCTGGGCGAAATCGCGCACCCGGCGCAGCAGCCGGTTGGAGATGCGCGGCGTCCCGCGCGACCGCGATGCGATGACCGACGCCGTGTCAGCGTCGAGGTGAATGTCGAGCAGGCCAGCCGAGCGGAGGACGATCTTTTCCAACGCCGCCGGTTCGTAGAAGTCGAGCTGGGCGGTGAAGCCGAAACGGTCGCGCAGCGGTCCGGGCAGCAGCCCAGCCCTTGTGGTGGCCCCAACGAGGGTGAAGGGGGGAATCTCCAGCGGGATAGAGGTGGCGCCGGCGCCCTTTCCGACCACAACATCCACCCGGAAGTCTTCCATCGCCAGATAGAGCGTCTCTTCGGCAGGGCGCGACATCCGGTGGATTTCGTCTAAGAAGAAGACCTCGCCCTCGGTCAGCCCGGAGAGGATGGCGGCCAGATCGCCGGCGTGTTGGATGGCTGGGCCGCTGGACACCCTAAGCGGCATTCCCAGCTCGTTGGCCACGATCATGGCCAACGTCGTCTTGCCCAATCCCGGTGGGCCGGAGAGCAGAATGTGCTCTGGGACCGATCCCCGGTGCCTGGCGGCCTCAATCACCAAGCCGAGTTGGCTGTTCACCCGGTCCTGGCCGCCGAATTCGCTCAGCTTGGAGGGCCGCAGCGCCGAATCGAGCGGCTGGTCTTGCGGAAGCGCGTGCGGGTCGAGCGCATCGCCGACGTCGTTGATCTCGTCCATGTCACTTCGCCAGACTGCGCAGGGCCGCACGCAGCAGCGCGGCCATTTCGGGTTGCGGATCGCTGGCGGCGAAATCCGCTATCTTGTCCAGGGCGGTGTCAGCGTCCCGGCTGGAATATCCCAAACCTTCCAGACCGGCTTTGACCTGCTGCTGCCAAGCCGTTTGGATCAGATTCAACGGTGTGTCCAGGCCCGGCTGGGCGCCGATCTTGTCTTTCAGCTCAATGACCAGGCGTTGCGCGACCTTGTTGCCGATCCCCGGCACTTTGGTGATCGTTTTAAGATCGGCCTGCGCGATGGCGGCGCGCAATTCGGACGGGCTGAGCACCGACACAGCTGCCAGCGCCATTTTCGGTCCTATCCCGCTGGCCGACTGGACCAATTCAAAGCAGTCCCGCTCGTCGGCGTCAGCGAAGCCGTAGAGGGATACCGCGTCTTGGCGCAGCACCAGCGAGGTGTGCAAGGTGGCTGACTGGCCCAGGCGCAGCTTGGCGGCGGTAGCCGGGGTGCAGAAGGCTTTCACGCCAAAACCGTTGACGTCGATGGCTACCCAGGTGCCGCTGATCTGGACGATTTTCCCACTGAGTTGGACGATCATGGTGTTCTCCTAGCCTGTTGTTTGGCCAGCGCTTCGGCAATCCGGTCGTTCGCCCCCCCGCGCCACAGGTGGCAAATCGCCAAAGCCACCGCGTCGGCGGCGTCGGCGGGCTTTGGGGCGGTGGCGAGTTTGAGTATCCGCACGACCATGTGGCTGACCTGCGCCTTGTCCGCGCGTCCGGAACCGGTGATAGCGGCTTTAACTTCTGTCGGGGTGTGGGTGTGGACTGGGATGCCGCGCCGGGCGGCGTTGACCATCGCCAGACCGGCAGCCTGGGCGGTGCCGACCACGGAAAGGACGTTCTGATCCGCGAAGACCCGCTCCACGGCGATGACATCGGGGCGGTGGGTGTCGATCCATTCGGCCAAACCTTCGTCTATGCTGAGCAGCCGCTTGGAATGCTCGGCGTCGGCGGGCGTTTTTATCACGCCAGCCGCGATCAGGCGCAGCGGGGTGCCCAATTGGCCCTCGATCAGGCCCACCCCGCACCGGGTGAGCCCAGGGTCAACTCCAAGCACCCGCATCTAAACCTCCACAGCCGAACAACTGTTCGGATTCTAGCCGCGAACTATTGCGGCGCCAGGTTGGCTCGCCGTATTCGCCAAAGCCGGGTTTCCCGCCACCGGGCATGTACCCGGGAGCCAGCTTACCGGGGTGGAAAGCTGGCCGTTTTGGCTAGGCAGACGGGTCGTGCCGGTTGTCCGGTTGGTGGCCGTCCCGGCCTGTCCCGGAGGCGGAAACCCCGAGATGCCGCCCGCTGGTGGGTACGAAAAGCCCCGCTTGCACTACAATCGATGCCGCAAAGAGAGGACGGATATATGAGCGGTCATTCCAAATGGGCCACCACCAAGCACAAGAAGGCAGCCATCGACGCCAAGCGTGGAAAGCTCTTCGCCAAGCTGATCAAAAATATCGAAGTCGCGGCACGCACGGGCGGCGCTGACCCCAATGGAAATCCGACGCTCTACGACGCCATCCAGAAGGCAAAGAAGACTTCTGTCCCCAATGACAACATCGACCGCGCCGTAAAGCGTGCGGCCGGAGGCGAAGGCTCGGGCACCGACTATCTGACCATCATGTACGAGGCTTATCTGGCTGGCGGCGTGGCGGTGCTCATTGAATGCCTGACAGACAACCGCAACCGCTCTGCCTCGGATGTCCGGGTGGCCGTCACCCGCAATGGCGGGCGGATGGCAGACGTTGGCTCGGTGCTGCGCCTTTTCAGCCGCAAGGGTGTGGTCGAAGTGGACGCCAAGGGCGAACGCCCGGCCACAGAGGACGACGTGCTGGAGGCGACCATAGACGCCGACGTCGAAGAGATCCGCGACGATGGCGAGGTGATCACCGTCATCAGCGACCCTGCCCATCTGGTCGAGGTGCGCAAAGCCGTCCAGGAAGCCGGATACGACTACCAGAGCGCTGAGGTCCAATTCGTCCCCACCTTCACCGAGGCGATCAGCGACAAGGAGACCGCCGCGAAGATCTTCAAAGTCTTGGACGCCTTGGAAGACTTAGACGACGTTCAGAACGTCTTCTCCAACGAGGACGTGCCCGATGAGATCATGGAGCAGCTGGACGACTAGCCCTGGGCTACCCCAAGGGCTTGCGGCAGGGTGAAATTGCCGACGTAGAGGGCGGTGCCGATGATGGCGGCTTCCACGCCGTCGGGAACCAGCGCGCGCAGCGAGCGCAGGTCGTCCAGACTCGACACGCCGCCGCTGGCCACGACTTTCGCCGGGGTGCGGTCGCAGACATGGTGGAGCAGCGGGATATTCGGCCCGCTGAGCATCCCGTCGCTGGCCACGTCGGTCACCACGTAGCGGGCGCATCCGGCTGTGTCCAGCCGGTCGATGGCCTCGTCCAGTTCGCCACCGGTCTGCGTCCAGCCCCGCGCTGCCAACCTGCTGCCGCGCACATCGAGGCCGATGGCTATCCGGTCGCCGAATTCCCCGATTATCTCGGCGCACCAAACGGGGCGCTCCAGCGCCGCCGTGCCGATATTCACCCGGCTGCAGCCGGTGGCCAGGGCGCGGTCAAGGGAGTCGTCGTCGCGGATGCCGCCAGACAGCTCCACTTGGATGTCCAGCGCGGAAACTATCTCCGCGATCACCTCGTAATTGCTGCCCCGGCCAAAGGCGGCGTCCAAATCCACCAGATGCAGCCAGCGCGAACCCTCGGACTGCCAGCGTTTGGCCGCCGCCAGCGGGTCGCCAAAGACCTTCTGCGACCCGGCGACGCCTTGGACCAGTTGCACGGCCTGTCCGCCTTGGACGTCTACGGCGGGCAGCAATTCGAGTAAGTCCATGATTTAGCTTTCTCTTCTTTTCGGGGGGGCGCTCAGAGTGTAGCAACCCAATTGCGCAGCAGTCGCGCCCCAGCCTGTCCGGACTTCTCGGGATGGAATTGGGTACACCACAGTGGGCCGTGCTCGACGGCGGAGATGAAACGGTCTGCATCGACCTCGGTCCAAGTGGCGCCAACCTGGGGCGGCAGCGGTTGGCGCAGCGCGTAGGAGTGGACGAAGTAGAAACGCTCGTCCGCTATCCCGGCGAACATCTGCGAACCCGGCGGCGGGGAGACCGTATTCCATCCCATGTGCGGCAGGGGCTTGGCCTGCAGCATTTCCACCACGCCAGGCAGGATGCCGATGCCCGGCGTTGACACCTGGTGCTCCACGCCTTCGGCGAACATGACTTGGTGGCCGACGCAGATGCCCAGCACCGGGCGTCCCTGCGCCAATCTGGAGGCGATGAGCTGCGGTCCCCGCGCTTGGCGCAATCCGGCCATGCATGCCGCGAACGCCCCGACGCCAGGCACAACCAGCCCGTCGGCGTCCAGGCAGGCTTGTGGATCGGCGGTCAGCGCGACTGCCGCCCCGGTGGCGGCCAACGCGCGGGTGACCGAATGCAGATTTCCGGAACCGTAATCCAATACGGCCACAGCTTTGCTCATCGGTTCAGTTTCGGCATTCGCAGGGGGCTACAGGCTGCCCTTGGTGGACGGGATCGCCCCTTGGATGCGGGGGTCGATGGCCACCGCGTCGCGCAGAGCGCGGGCCAGGGCCTTGAATTGGGCCTCAACGATGTGGTGCGGGTCGCGTCCGGACAGCAGGCGCATGTGCAGGCAGATGCCGGCGTTCAGCGCCAGCGATTCCAAGACGTGGCGGGTCATCGATCCGGCGTAGGGAACTCCCGAGCCGCCGATCAGGGCGTATTGCTGGCCCTCAGGCTCTCCGGCGCAGACCGCGTAGGGCCGTCCGGCCAAGTCTACGACGCAGTGCGCCAGCGCCTCGTCCAGCGGAACGCTCGCGTCGGCGAAACGGCGCGTCCCGGCTTTGTCGCCCAAAGCCTCCCGCAGCGCCTGCCCGATCACAATCGCGGTGTCCTCCACGCTGTGATGCCCGTCGATGTGCAGATCGCCCTCGGTGGTGACGTTGAGGTCGATCAGCGAATGTTTGGACAGCGCGGTGAGCATATGGTCGTAGAAACCCACCCCGGTCTTGACCTGGGCGATCCCGGCGCCGTCCAGGTTGAGATCGACGCGCACCTTGGACTCACTGGTGACCCGATGCACGACCGCAGTCCTTGGCTCGCTCATCGTAGCTCCTCCAATACCTCTCGCAGGGCGGCGTAGAACCCTTCCACTTCTTCCGGGGTGCCCGCTGAG
>JAIRXX010000370.1 GCA_031268065.1 Propionibacteriaceae bacterium | reverse complement strand
TTCAGCGTCTACCTGCTCGGGCTGATCCTGGACTGGGTGCGCGACAGCGGCGGGCTGCCAGCGATGGCGCTGCGCAACAAGGCGAAGGCCGACGCCCTCTACGCCGCCATTGACTCCTCAAAGCTGTATTCAAGCCCGGTGGCGCCCGACTCCCGCTCTTGGATGAACATCCCCTTCATCCTCGAATCCCAGCGGCCAGACATCGATTCGGCATTCCTGGCCGGGGCGGCCAAGGCAGGCCTGACCAATCTGAAGGGCCACCGCAGCGTGGGCGGCATGAGGGCCAGCCTCTACAACGCCATGCCCATCGAGGGCGTGCTTGCCCTGGTGGATTTCATGCAAGACTTCGAGAAACGCAACTAGCACACCAAGAGAATAAAGATGACTTTCAAGATCAAGACGCTTAACGCGATCAGCAATGTCGGCCTGAGCCGCCTGCCCAAACAAGACTACGAGGTCGGCACGGATATTTCCGATCCAGACGCCATCCTGCTCCGCTCGGCGAATATGCACTCGGTGGAGCTGCCGCAATCAGTGCTGGCCGTGGCCAGAGCGGGGGCGGGCACCAACAACATCCCGATAGCGGAATTCTCCGCCAAGGGCGTGCCGGTGTTCAACACCCCAGGCGCCAATGCGAACGCCGTGAAAGAGCTGGTAGTCGCCGCGCTCTTCCTCGCCGCCCGGAATATCATCCCGGCTGCCGCTTTCGCCCACCGCCTCGATGGGGATTCCGCCGAGATGGACAAATCCGTCGAGGCGGGCAAGAAGTCCTACGTCGGGTTTGAATTGCCCGGACGCACGCTGGGCGTGATCGGGCTGGGCGCGATCGGAGTCGAGGTGGCCAACGCCGCCAGCGCGCTGGGTATGCGCGTGCTCGGCTACGACCCGGCGATCACCGTGGACCACGCCTGGCGGTTGTCCGCGAAGGTGGAGCGGGTGACAAATCTCGAAATGCTGCTCAAGCGCTGCGACATCCTCACCCTGCATGTGCCTTTGATCGACGCCACCCGCAGCATGATCGCCGCCGACCAATTGGCGCTGATGCGCAAATCGGCGGTGCTGATCAATTTCGCCCGTGGCCCAATCGTTGACGAGGACGCGGTGGTGGCCGCGCTCGAATCTGGCCGGTTGCGCGGCTACGTCTGCGACTTCCCCTCGCCGAAGCTCAACAAGCGGGAAAAAGTGGTGACCCTGCCCCACTTGGGCGCTTCCACCAACGAGGCCGAGGAGAACTGCGCCCGGATGGCCGCCGACCAGTTGAAGGCCTACCTGGAGGATGGCACCATTCTCAATTCGGTCAACTTCCCCAACGCCGAACTGGCCCGCAACGAAGGCACCTCCCGGCTGGCGATAGCCAACAGCAACGTGCCCAATATGGTCGGCCAGATTTCCACCCTGCTCGCTGAGGCCGGGTTGAACATCTCCGACCTGCTGAACAAGTCGCGCGGCGAGCTTGCCTACACCCTTGTCGATGTGGAGCAGGAAATCCCAGCCGCGACGTTGGAGCAGATCAAGCAGATCGCCGGGGTGCTCTCGGCCAGGGTCATAGCCACGCACGATTCCCCGCCCGGACAGCCTGCGGGCTAGGGTTCGCTAAGGGTAGTTTCAGGGAGGTCACCGTGCTGTTCTGCTTGTTTCAGCCGATACGCTGTAAACGTCAATGCGGCAGCAGTCACATCGAAATCTAGACCACAGGAGCAAGGATGAGTAACTCAGAGGATGTTCAAGCTAATAAAGGGATGGCGATCATCGCATACATCCTGTTTTTCGTTCCGCTCATTGCCGGAACCTACAAAACTTCCCCATATGTGAAGTACCACACCAACCAAGGCACTGCCCTTTTTGTCAGCATGTTGGCTTATGGCGTTGCCAGCGGCATCTTGGGGTTCGTCCTGGGCTTCATTCCGATCATTGGCGGGATTCTCATCTGGTTGGTCAACCTCTGCAGCCTCGCGCTGGTGGCGCTGATGGTCCTCGGCATTGTCAATGCGGCAAATGGCGTGGAGAAGCCGCTCCCGGTGATCGGCAGCATCCAGATCATCAGGTGATCAAACCGCTTTCAGACCGCGCCTGGCTCCCCTGCCAGGTGCGGTCTTTTGATTTCCGGACCGGGCTATTTGGCGGTGAGTTTGGCCTTGATTTTGGCGATGGTGCTCTCCGGCAGGCCGAGCGCGTCGACAAGGTAGCCGTCTATGCCGCCGTAGCGCAGTTGCATCTCATCCAAGCTGGCCTGGATATATGATTTGTCTACCTCCGCGTAGGCCCGTTCCACATCGGCGTAGCTGGCGCCATGCTTGGCTTTGTCGGCGGCATACTGCTGCTCTATTTCCTGCGCCCGATACTCGTTGGAGAGCAAATACTGCTTGATGACGTCCTTCTCGGATGCCCCGGCTGCCAATTGCAGCACCGCAGCGGCCCAACCAGTGCGGTCCTTGCCCGATGTGCAGTGGATGATGACTGGCCCGGAGGCGCTGGCGAACGACTTCAGCATTTTGGCCAACGCCTTGCGCCGCCCAAAATCTGTCACGAAGAGCCGCTGCTGGGCTTTGGCGTGTTCGCGGGCGGCTTTAACGCTGGAGGTCGGCGCTTTCAAGATATTGGAGGCATACAGGTTGATCAGGGTGTTCTTGGCTTTCCCGATCTTGGGATCGGGCGCATCCTTGGCGGCGTCGGAAGTGCGCAGATCATAGACATTGCCGATCCCGGCCTCAGCGAGGGTGGCCAAATCGGCTTTGCTGGCGGTGTCCAGCTTCGCGGAACGGTAGACGACGCCCTGGGCCATCCTGGCACCGCCGGCGAGGGCCAAACCCTTCCCACCGCCAGCCAGATCGCGGAAATTGGAGATGCTGTAGACGCCGAGCGCAGGTGCCGGGCCGGAAGGGGTCGGCTCAGCGCTCGGAGTGCTCGGCACGACGCTCGGTGAGGGAGTTGGGCTGGGAGTTTGCGGCTCGGCGCTGATTACAGCCGGGGTGCTGGGACTCAACGGCAGCGCGGGCACGCCGGAGGGCACTTGGGGCAAGTCGGAACATCCCACCAGCAGCGCGGCTGTGATCGCCGCTGCCCCGAAGCGCTTCCCAATAACCATCTGTGCTCCTATTTGAGTCTCGCCAAGATAAGCTCGCGCACCCTGGCCGCATCGGCTTGGCCCTTAGATTCGCGCATCACAGCTCCGATGATCGCGCCGATGGCCTGGGTCTTCCCATCCCGAATCTTCTGCGCCGCATCGGCATTCCCAGCAATCGCCCGCTCAACTGCGGCGCCCAACGCGCCGTCATCGCTGACCATCGCCAATTGCCTGGTCTGCACGATCTCGGCTGGGTCTCCCTCCCCGGCCAACACGGCGTCGATCACCTTGCGGGCGATGGTGTCATTGATGGCGCCGTCGGCCACCAACTGCTGCAGTTCGGCAACCTGCGCCGGTGAAATTGCCAATTCGCCCAATTCCAGCCCGGACTCGTTGGCATGCCGGGCGAGTTCGGTGAGCCACCATTTCCGGGCCGCCTGCGGCGGGCATCCCTGGGCGATGGTTGCCTCGATCACGCCGAGTGCGCCAGCGTTGCCGACGTCGCGCATCTCCAAGTCGGAAAAACCCCACAACCCCTGCAATTCTTTGCGGCGGACCTGCGGCGGGCTGGGGATCGTGGCCCGCAGCGCCTCCACCCATTGGGGGCTGGGGGCTATCGGCACCAAATCAGGCTCGGGGAAGTAGCGGTAGTCCTCCGCCGTCTCCTTGGACCGTCCCGGGGAGGTGTGGCCCTCTTCATGCCAATGCCGGGTCTCCTGCCGGACTTTTCCGCCATCGTTCAAGATGGCGGCTTGTCGGCAAATCTCATAGTTGAGCGCCTGCTCTATGGAACGCAGCGAGTTGACGTTCTTCGTCTCGGTGCGGGTGCCCAACTGG
>JAIRXX010000369.1 GCA_031268065.1 Propionibacteriaceae bacterium | reverse complement strand
ATCAGCGTCTCGCCCCATCCCGGCAGCCAGCCGCGCGGCAATTCCCGGCTGGTGGCCACATCGAGCGGTCCCAGCGCGGTGAGGGCGTCGGGGCCGAGGTCGGGCGCCAACTCCGTCTGGAAACTCACTTGCTGGCCCTCGCGGTCCACCAGCATCGCCCACAGCGACCGGAAAGCGTCTGGCGCCGCCTCGGCCAGGATTCGCTTGGCCTGGCCGGGCTGCTCGGTCATCTGGGTGAGCACGTCCACATCGCCTTGGAGGCCCCAATCCTCCAGATAGTGGGATATCCAGATCAATTCGACGCCCGGCACGCTGGTGCAAGCCGCCACCAGCGCATCTGCGGGCTGGTCGGACGGCAAGCCGACGATGAAATCGTCAATCGCGTAGCCCTCATACTTCTCTACGATCTCGACGGCAGATATGTCCGCCCGCACCGTCCCCATCGCCGAGGCGACCGCGCCCAGCGAACCCGGACGGTCGGGGAGGCTCACTCGTAGCAGGTACACCCCCATATTCTCGCCTATCAACGCCGCGTTGTCACCGCCTGCCCACTATGGGTTTTCAGCGATAGTGCGCGCGTGATTAACAAGTATGCGGGCATGGTCCGGCTAGAGTTGGTCAACAGGCATAGCGAATGGTTAGGGGTGTGTTTTGGCGCTGAGCGTTACAGAAGTGGCCAGGCTTGGGGCGCTGGCAAGGATTAGCCTGACCGACCAGGAATTGGAAATGCTGGCTCCGCAGCTGGATTTAATCCTCGAATCGGTTGCCGAGGTGGCCGAGGTCGCCGGGGTGGACATACCGCCAACATCGCACGCCCTGCCGTTGCTGAACGTTTTCCGCGCCGACGAGGTAAAGGCGTCATTGACCAGCGCGCAGGCGTTGTCCGCCGCTCCGGCCGTGGAAGACAGCCGTTTCCGGGTGCCCCGCATCCTGGGGGAGGAAGCATGAGGCTGCCCACGCCGGAAAACCCACTGCTGCGGGCGACTGCCGCGCAGTTGGCAAAGCTGATCAGCACAGGCGAGGTCAGCGCCCGCGAGATCGCCGACGCCCACCTGCAGCGCATAGCCGAGGTGGATGGCGAAGTGGCGGCATTCCTCAGCATTGACGCCGAACGTGCCCGGCACACCGCAGACCAGGTGGACGCCAAGCGGATGGGCGGTGAACGGCTGGGGCCGCTGGCCGGGGTGCCGTTGGCGCTGAAGGACATCTTCACCTATCAGGGCCTTCCGACCACCTGCGCCTCCCGGATGCTCGAAGGCTGGTTCCCGCCCTACGACTCCACCGTCACCAAGAGGCTGCTCGCCGCCGACATCGTGATCCTGGGGAAGACCAATCTTGACGAATTCGCTATGGGTTCGTCCACCGAGAATTCCGGATACCAGACCACGCACAACCCCTGGGACCTGGATCGGATTCCGGGCGGTTCCGGCGGGGGATCGGCTGCGGCGCTGGCAGCTTTTGAAGCCCCGCTGGCGATGGGCACCGACACCGGCGGATCGATCCGGCAACCTGCCTCGGTGACCGGGACGGTCGGAATCAAACCCACCTACGGCGCCACCTCGCGCTATGGGGTGGTGGCTATGGCCTCCAGCTTGGACACTCCCGGCCCCTGCGCCCGAAATGTGCTGGACGCCGCCTTGCTGCACGAGGCGGTCGGCGGATGGGATCCGATGGACTCCACTTCGATCAACGAGCCGGTCCCCGCCGTGGTGGCGGCGGCCCGCAGCGGCGACATAGCCGGGTTGCGGATCGGCGTGGTCACCGAATTGGGCGGCGCGGGCTACCAGCAGGGCGTGATGGCGCGTTACCGGGCGGCTTTGGACGAGCTGCAGTGCCAGGGCGCGGAGTTGAGCGAGGTCTCCTGCCCGCATTTCAGTTACGCCCTGGGGGCGTATTACCTGATCATGCCCAGCGAAGTGTCGTCCAATCTGGCCCGCTTCGATGCCATGCGCTATGGGTTGCGGATCGGGGATGACGGCAGCCACAGCGCCGAAGAAGTTACCAATCTCACCCGAGGCCGGGGATTTGGCGCCGAGGTGAAGCGGCGGATCATCATCGGCACCTATGCGCTCAGCTCTGGATATTACGACGCCTATTACGGCTCGGCGCAAAAGGTGCGCACCCTGATCAAGCGGGATTTCGACCGGGCCTTCCAAGAATTCGACGTGTTGGTGTCGCCATCTTCGCCAACTACGGCTTGGCGGATCGGGGAGCGGGCTGACGATCCGCTCGCCATGTACCAAGCCGACCTATGCACCGTACCGGCGAATATGGCTGGCAACAGCGCCGGTTCGTTCCCGATCGGTGCCAGCCCCGACGACGGTATGCCGGTTGGGTTCCAGGTGATGGCGCCGCCGATGGCAGATGACCGGCTCTATCTGGTCGGCGCGGCGCTCGAACGCAGCGGGCTGCAAAACGGCGGGGGAAAGGACGGCGGCGGCAATGAGTGAAGACATCATCGGCTTCGCCGAGGCGATGGCGGATTACGACCCGGTGCTCGGGCTGGAGGTCCATGTCGAGCTGAACACCAACACCAAGATGTTCTGCGGCTGCGTCAACAGATTCGGATCGGCGCCCAACAGCAACACCTGCCCGGTCTGCCTGGGCCTGCCCGGAGCGCTCCCGGTGGTGAACGCGAAAGCCATTGAATCGGCCATCAGGATCGGTTTGGCGCTCAATTGTGAAATCGCCACCTGGTGCCGCTTCGCCCGGAAGAATTACTTCTACCCGGATATGACCAAGAATTTCCAGACTTCACAGTATGACGAGCCAATCGCCTTCGATGGTCACGTTGATCTAGAGGTTGAGGGTGAAGTTTTCCAGATTCCGATTGAGCGCGCGCACATGGAAGAGGACGCAGGCAAGCTGATCCATGTGGGCGGCGCGACGGGCCGCATCCAAGGCGCCGACTACTCGTTGGTCGATTACAACCGCGCTGGCACGCCGCTGATCGAAATCGTCACCAAGCCCGTGCTGGGTACTGGCGCCAAGGCTCCGCAAGTGGCCAAGGCATATGTGGCTTTCTTGCGGGATATGCTGCGCGACCTGGGAGTCTCTGACGTCCGGATGGAGCAGGGGAGCTTGCGCTGCGACGCGAATGTCTCGCTGATGCCCA
>JAIRXX010000358.1 GCA_031268065.1 Propionibacteriaceae bacterium | reverse complement strand
AGCAGTACCCCGGCCCATTACCCCCGGTGCCTCCGGTCAACCCCGGAGGGCAGCCGAATCTTCCCCCGCGAACCATGCCTCCGGGCTACGGGGTGCCGCCATTGCTGGATGTGCCATTGGCCGCGCCCGCGCCGCCAGCGCCCGTACCCCCGCCGCCTGGCCAGGTGCCGCAGGCGGGTGTCGCCGTGCCCCCCGTCCAGCAGGTACCTCAGGCGGGTGTCGCCGTGCCCCCCAGCGCCCGTCCGCCTGCCCAGTCCAGCCCAAACGCCGACGCCGCCAAGCTGCTCGGCAAGGCGATAGCCCAAGTGCAGCGGGTGATCGTCGGCCAGGAGCATATGGTCGAACAGCTGATGGTTTCGCTGCTGGCGAAGGGCCACTGCCTGCTTGAAGGCGTGCCCGGCGTGGCGAAGACGCTGGCAGTCCGCAGTTTCGCCACCGTGGTCGGCGGATCGTTCGCCCGCATCCAATTCACGCCCGATTTGGTACCCTCCGACATCGTTGGCACCCGCATCTACTCGTCCCGCAAAGAGGAATTCGATACGGCGCTCGGCCCGGTCTTCGTCAACTTCGTGCTCGCAGACGAGATCAACCGCGCCCCGGCCAAAGTGCAGTCAGCGATGTTGGAGCTGATGGCTGAGGGCCAGGTCTCCATCGGCGGCCAGACGCACAAGGTGCCCGACCCGTTCATTGTCATCGCCACCCAGAACCCGATTGAATCCGAAGGCGTCTATCCGCTGCCCGAGGCGCAACGGGACCGTTTTCTGCTCAAAGTGGACGTGCCCTATCCGCGCGGAAACGAGGAATTGGAGATTCTGCGCCGGATGAGCGTCCGCCCGCCGACCGCAAATCCGGTGCTCGACCCGGACACGGTGCGCGAACTGCAAGAACGGGCGTCCAACGTCTTCGTCCACAACCTCGTCGCAGACTATGTGGTGCGCTTGGTGCTCGCCACCCGCAATCCACAGGAATTTGGCATGTCGGACCTGTCCTCGGTGATCCAGATCGGCGCCAGCCCCCGCGCGACCCTGGGCCTGGTCGCCGCCGCAAGGGCTTTGGCGCTGATCCACGGGCGCGACTACGTGCTGCCCACCGACGTTCAGGCAGTGGCCAGAGATGTGATGGGGCACCGGTTGGTGCTCAGCTTCGACGCCCTGGCCGACAATATCTCCGCCGCGCAGGTGGTGGAGCGGATCGTTGCGATGGTGCCGCCGCCCACGCCGGTGTGGAACCAGCAGCAGGCCCGCGCTTGAGCAAGCCGTGAGTCCAAAGCCAGTCCATTCTTCAGCCGAGTTGGGGGCGGTCGCCTCGGTGCTCGCGGAGCCGACCGCGCCCACCCTCCCGCTGAACAAGCTTGCCCCGGAGGCGGCGCTCAAGCGCCTGGAATTGACCATCGTGCGGCGTTTGGAGGGCTTTTTGCACGGGGAGCACCAAGGGTTGCTGCCCGGTCCCGGTTCGGAGTCGAACGACGCCCGCCCCTACGTGCCAGGGCAGGACGATGTGCGCAAAATCGACTGGGCGGTCACGGCACGCACCACCATCCCCTATGTGCGCGACACCATCGCTGATAGGGAATTGGAAATCTGGGCGCTGCTGGACGCCACGCCGTCGATGAACTGGGGGACCGAGGGCGTCACCAAACGCGATCTGGGGATCGCCGCCATCGCCACCATCGGCTTCCTCTCATCCCGGCAGGGCGACCGTTTCGGCGGGCTGATCATGCGCCCGGAAGCGATAAAACGGCTGCCCGCGCAAGCCGGGCGCAACGCGCTGTACGCGCTGTTGCGGCGCATGCTCACTGAGCCGATAGTCCCCGACCACGCCCACGGCGATATCACGCTTGCTTCCGGCATAGAGAAATTGAGCCGCACCGAGCGTCGCCGGGGGATGCGCGTAGTGGTGTCTGACTTCCTCACCCCTGGCGATTACGAACTCAATCCGGAAGTGCCGCCGGATTGGGAACGTCCGATTCAGCATCTGGCTGTTCGCAATCAGGTGTTGGCGGTGGAAGTGGTTGACCGCCACGAAATCATTTTCCCGGACGTTGGCGATCTGCTCGTCCGCGATCCCGAGACTAATTTCGAGCGCTACATAAATACCTCCGATTCCGCCGCGCGGGCGCGGATGGACGCCGCGTCCGCCGCCCAGCGGGAGCGCATCCGCGCATCGCTGCGCCGGGCCGGGGCCGCCCACATCCAATTGCGCACCGACCGGGATTGGGTGCATGACATCGCGCGTTTCGTCATGTCCTACCGCCGAACGGCGGCGATGATCCACATGCCGCCGCAAGGGGTGACCAGATGATCTTCGGGATATCGTTTATCGATCCGGCGCGGCTGTGGCTGCTGCTGGTCGTCCCGCTGTTGGTGGGCGTCTATGTCTATCTGGTCCGCAGGAAGCATAAGGCCGGAATGCGGTTCACCAACACGTCGTTGCTCAGCCAGGTGGCCCCCAGGCAGTCGCAGTGGCGCAGGCATTTCGCCGTCGCGCTGTCGCTGGCAAGTCTGATAACGCTGGTGACCGCTTGGGCACGTCCCAACGGCGAGGAGATGGTGCCCAGGGAACGGGCGACTGTGGTCTTGGTCATCGACATCTCGCAGTCGATGGGCGCGGTCGATGTGGCGCCAAACCGGCTGGACGCGGCTAAGGACGCGGCTTTGAAATTCGTGAAGGAATTGCCCGCCCAATACAACGTCTCGCTAGTCAGCCTCTCCGGCAACCCTGCCGTGCGGATGCCGCCAACCACCGACAGGTTGATGGCAGAGCAGACGATAAGGTCGCTGACGCTGCAGGATTCCACCGCAATCGGCGAGGCGCTTTTCACCGCCATCGAAGCGCTGCGGCTAGCCCCGATTGGCGAGGGCGACACCATCGCCCCAGGCGCGGTCGTCATGCTCTCCGACGGGCAAAACACCGTTGGGCGCGCGCCGATCCAGGGGGCCGCGGCTGTCGCCGAGCTGGAAATCCCGGTCTACACCATCGCCTACGGGACGGAAAACGGCTAGGTCGATCTCGATGGGAAACGCGAGTCATGCCCGCCGGACCCGGAAATGCTGCAGGCGATAGCGGCGGAGACGAAAGGCGAGGCGTACTCCGCTGAAACAGCGACTGAGCTGGACCGCGTTTACCGCAATATCAGCTCCAACGTCGGCTATATGCCGGCGAAGAAGGAAGTGACCGCGCTGTGGGCGGGTTATGGCTTGGCGCTGGCCGCCTTGGCGGCGCTGGCGGCGATCTCTTTGGGGGTGAAATGGCCCTAGAACTTATTCCGATGCTGGGATTCCTCCGCCCGGAAAGGCTGTGGTGGCTGGTATTGCTGCCGCTGTTGCTGCTGCTCTACGCCGGGTTGCTGGCCTGGCGGCGCAATAGGGGCAGGCGGCATCCCACCTCGAAGCTGGAGCGGGTGATTCCGCAACAGCAGGCGTGGAAGCGGCACACCGCCGTCATCTTGGCTGTGCTCAGCCTCGGTACGCTGACGCTGGCTTTCGCCCAGCCCAAGGATGAGGTGGACGTCCCGCGCGAACGGGCGACGATTGTCATCACCATCGATGTTTCACGCTCGATGATGGCCGAGGATGTGCCTCCCAATCGGATGGATGCGGCCAAACAGGCCGCGCAGGAATTTCTGGGCATGCTGCCTGATGGGTTCAATGTGGCGCTGGTGCGCTTTGCCGCCACTGCGGCGGTGGTGGTCCCGCCGACCAGCGACCGCAGCCTGGTGAAGGCGGCGATTGAAAGGCTCCAGGTGGCGCCGTCAACAGCCACCGGTGAGGGCATCTACTCTTCGCTAGACGCGATGGCACAGGCCCCGCCCGATCCCGACCACCCCGGCGAGCCTGCGCCGGGAGCGATAGTGCTGCTCTCTGATGGCGCCCGCAACGCCGGGCGTCCTGACCGCCCAGCGGCTGTGGAGGCGAAGGAGAAGGGCATTCCGATCTTCACCATCGCCTACGGCACGCCGAATGGCTATGTGATGGAAGGCGACAAACCCGCCCCGGTGCCGGTTAACCATTCCGAACTGCGCGACATAGCCCGGTTGAGCGGGGGAGAGAAATTCGAGGCGGAAAGCCTTGATGAGCTGCGCAAGGTGTACGAATCGATCGCACAGCAGGTGGGCTATGTGAAAGCCGATCAGGAAGTCACCGAGGCTTATGCCGGTTATGCGCTGTTCTTGGC
>JAIRXX010000343.1 GCA_031268065.1 Propionibacteriaceae bacterium | reverse complement strand
CACCACGGTGTTGTCCGTGCCGACATGGATCGCATCGACCCCGGCTGACTTCAATGACTCCAAGCCCTGCATCAGCTCAGACGAATTCGCCACACCTGCCGGAACGACCTCAACGCCGCTGCCCGCTTCCTGCTTGAGCAAGTCAAGCTGGACGACGGAATTCTTCTCGGTCAGCGTGTAGGGGAAACCCACCTTGGCAACCTTGTCCTTGCCCAGCGTCTCTTGGATCAGCGCGAGCGGATAGCCCTCCGGGTTGAGGTCCGACGCGCCAGCCACATTCGTGCCCGAGGCCTCCCAATCTTTCACCAATTGCGCCGCTACCGGATCGGTCACCCCGGCGTAAAGGACTGGCCGGTCCGAAACCGCGTTGACCACCGCTGCGGCTGAAGGGGTGGCGATGGCGACAATCAGCTCAATGCTGGGATCGGCGGCATACTTCCCGGCGATGGTGGTGGTGTTGGGCACTTCGGCCAGCGCATCGTCCTCGACGTATTCGGCTTTCACGCCTTTGGCGCTCAGTTCGTCTTTGAACCCTTGGGCTATCGCATCCAGCGACGGATGGGCGACGAATTTGGTGATGGCTATCTTGTAGGTCTTTTCCGGAGTCGAGTCGGGTTCGGCTGGCACCTGCACAGATGGAGCGGGACCTCCGCAAGCGCTGAGCGCTAGCAATGCCGCTGCCAATCCAGCGGCCCAAGCAATTGTTTTCTTCATTGGCCTACCTCTGGTGAAATTACAGTCCGAACGAAGGTTAGCCCAGTCTCATAGGTTGAAACCAATTCGTCTGCCTGTCGGGAAGTAAGTGTTATCTGAGCGTAACAATCCACGCCTCCAGCAGGGGCGAGCAGCGCGGGAGCGGATGGCGGCAAGGCGGCTTGCGATGGGAGTCAAGGCCAGGCTCCGGCGCTGGCGGCTACACCGGTTTCCGCTACTCAGCGGCGGAATCTGTGATGAGATGGTAGTTGTGCTTGATTTAGCGATGAACTATCCGATTCACACTCAAACCCTAGCCAACGGCATGTTGGTCTGCGTCAGCGATGACCGGCAGGTGCCGATCACCGCCGTGAACATCTGGTACGACGTCGGCTCGCGCGATGAACCACGCGGGCAGACGGGCTGGGCGCACCTCTTCGAGCATCTGATGTTCCAAGGCTCGGCGCAGGTGGCCTCCGGGGAGCATCTGGACGCGCTCCAGGGGGTCGGCGGCTCGGCAAATGCGACCACCTGGTTCGACCGCACCAACTATTTTGAAACCGTTCCAGCCGCCGCGCTGGACCTTGCCCTCTGGCTGGAGGCCGACCGGTTGGACAGCCTGGCCGACTGCCTGAGCGAGGAGAGCGTAAACACCCAACGCGATGTGGTCAAGGAGGAGCGGCGCCAGCGCTATGACAACGTTCCCTACGGCGACGCCGTTGAATATCTGATCGGCCTGGCCTTCCCGCCGGACCACCCCTATGGGCATTCGACCATCGGCTCGATGGCGGACTTGGACCTGGCCACCCGGTCATCGGCGGCGGAATTCTTCGCCCGCCATTACCGCCCGGACAACGCCGTGCTCTCCATCTGCGGGGACGTGAGCGCCGCTGAGGGCTTCGCCAAAGCCGAGAAATACTTCGCCTCCATCCCCAGCGCCGCCTACCCCAGCCGCCCGCAAGCCGAAGCGCTGCCGGGTTTGGCCGGGATACCGCGCAGCACCGTCTACGGGCGGGTGCCGGCGGCGGCAGTCAGCTTCGTCTGGCGGTTGCCGGTGGCCGACACCCCCGAATACGACGCCGCCGCTATGGCGATGACGATCCTGGGGCAAGGGCTGACCAGCAGGTTCTACCGCAATCTGGTCCAAACCGAGCTGTCCCAGGGTGCGCAGACGGGCACCTTGGGCCTGGTGGGCGGCAATTCGCTCGGCTTCGCCCAGGCCCTCTGCCTGCCCGCGATTTCCCCGGAGCAGTTGGAAACGGCGATGGCAGCCGAAGTGGAAATACTGCTCCAGCAAGGACCGAGCGAAGCTGAGATTGAGCGGGTGAAAATCCAACAACTGCGCCAATTCCTGAGTGCGCTGGCCGATCTAGGCACCCGCGCCGACGCGATCAGCCAGAATGCCCTGCTCTTTGGCGATCCCGCCCGGATCAACCGGCGGTTGGCCGAGTTGGACAAGATCACCAGCGCCGATATCCGCAACGCCTGCTCCACCTATCTCGCCCCGGACGCCCGAGGCGTGCTCGTCTACCTGCCGGAGGATGACAATGCTTGACCTACCCCGCCCCAGTGTGGGCCTGCCCGCTGGCTGGTCGCTGCCCAAGCCAATGACCGCAGTGTTGGACAACGGGCTGCAAGTGATCGCCTTCCAACACGACGGGCAACACATCGTCTCCGCCGAACTGGTGCTGGACCTGCCGCTGAGTTGCGAGCCAGCCGACAGCGAGGGCATCGCCGCCATCATCGCCGACACGCTCAGCGAGGGCACCAGTCGGCATCCGGGAAACAGCTTCGCCGACACCGTGGCGAATCTCGGCGCCAGCATGGGCGCGGCGGCGGGCCAATCTGCCAGCCAACTGATGCTGGACGTGCCCTCCCCCAATCTGGGCCAGACGTTGGGTTTGCTGGCCGAAGCCGTCGCAGAACCGACTCTGGCCGATGCGGACATCTCCCGCGCCAAGACGCTGCGGCTGGCGGAAATCGAACAGGAAACAGCCGATCCGTCCACCCGTGCGCACTTGGCGTTCCGCGAAGCCTGCGTTCGGGCTGAATACCGGTTTTCCCGCCCCGGAGCCGGACGGGCTGAGACCGTAACCCGGATCACCCCGGCGCAGGCCCGCGAATTTCACCACTGCCGCTACCAGGCGAAAGGCGCCACGCTGATTCTCGCCGGAGACTTCGCCGCCGACCCGCTGCAAGCCGCCGAAGCTGCTTTCGGCAGTTGGGGGAACACCGCGGAGCAGCCCGCCGCGCACCAGCATCCAACCGGGAATCCAGGTCCAGCCGCAGTGCTGATCAACCATCTGGGTGCGGTCCAAGCTGAAGTGCGATTGGGGACGTTCAGCATTGATCGCGGCGATCCGGCTTTCCCAGCGTTGCAATTGGCCTGCCGGGCGATGGGCGGGGCCTTCCTCAGCAGGCTCAACAAAGTGCTGCGCGAGGAAAAGGGCTACAGCTATGGGGTGAACTTGGCGATCAATCCGCTGCGGCACGGCGGGCTGCTCGCGCTGCGCGGCTCCTTCCGCACCGAAGTCGCCGTCGATGCTTTGGACCAGGCCCGCGACCTGCTCGACATCGGCAAGCGTCCCTTCAGCGCGGCTGAGCTGACCGACGCCGTAACCCACGCTTGGGGGAGTTTCCCGCTCGCCGTCTCCACCGCCGACCGCTTGGCAGGCTATGCGGCATCGCTGGTCAACGCCGGACTCGACTTGGGCTATCCGCAGCGTTTCCTGGCGGACTTGCGGTCAGTCACCCCGGAAGCCGCCACGGCGACACTGGCCGAGCAGCTTCCCGGTGACCAACTCATCCTGGTGGTGGTCGGTGACGCGGAAGCGCTGGCCGACCCGCTGCGAGCTGCCGGTTGGGAGATCAGCGTCGTCAGCTGACCGGCATCACTTGACGCCGAGCTTGGCCAGCGCCTCAGCCAAGGCTTTCCGGGCCTCGGTGACCTTGGCCTGGTAGGTGGCCAAATCCTGGTTGCGCAAAGCCGTGTCGGCCTCGGTGAAGGCGGTCTGGGCCTGCTCCAGCAATTCGGCGGCGGCAGCCTCGGCGTTGGCTGGCGGAGTCGGGTTGTCCGGGTTGTCCGGATCGACCGGCTGGTTTGGATCAACTGGCTGGTTCGGATCGACCGGGTTGTCTGGATCGACCGGAATCGGATCCTCGCCGGTATCTGCCCCGGCGTCACCCTGGAACACCTTGTCCAAGGCTTCCTGCAAGGTCTGGCCGATGCCGACCTGCTCGCCGAAGCGGACCACGACGTAGGTCAGCGCCGGATAAGACCCGGCACTCCCCTGCCGCTGCGCGTAGACCGGCTCCACATAGAGCAGGCCGCTGCCCATCGGGAGGGTGAGCAGATTGCCATAGATCGCCTCCGCAGAGCCTTGGAAGAGGAAGGACCGCAGCACGTCGGCCACCTGGGTGTCGGTGGTCATCGCGTTGAAGGTCTGTCCGGGGCCGTCGATCTGCTGGGTGTCCGACATTCGCAGCACGCGGAGTTCGCCGTATTTGGGGCTGGTGGCCTCGGCGACCACCGAGAGGTAGGCGGCCAGGTTCTGCCGGGCTTTGGGCACGTAGACGGCGGTCTCGGAGAAGATCGGGGCATCGTCGCCAGGCCACTTGATCGACAGGTAGTAAGGCGATTCCGGCGTCTGGGTATTCGCCCCGGCCTTCGTCGGGTCGTCCGGAATCTGCCATAGGTCGGACTGCTGGTACCACTGCATCGGATCAGTCATGTGGTAG
>JAIRXX010000251.1 GCA_031268065.1 Propionibacteriaceae bacterium | reverse complement strand
TCGCGCGGCTCGAAAGTCATCTCGTCGCCGCCGTAACGGTGGAAGAGCGGCGCCTGCAACACCCGGCGGTTGTCCTCCAACCAGGTGACCTCGTTGTCCAGTAACTGCCCGCGCGAAGCGTTGGCCACCAAACGGTTCACCCGCAGTGGATTCCACCACTGCCGCTCGGTGAAGTCATAGGTGCCGAAGCCACCCGCCTCAAACCCCAGATGGGCGAACTGGTCCACCAGCGGTTTGGCTGGAATCGGCTCGCCAGAGCCCTCATCGATCCACAGGCCGTAATCTTGCGGCTCGACCATCGGCACCTCGGAGTTGAAAGCGTTCACCAGCACCGGAGACATGTCCACGCCGAGGAAATGCCTGATGATGGAAAATTCGTGATACATATGCGACTGGGACACATGGACGGCATGGACCTTGCCGATCAAACCGCTCTCAATCACCTTGCGCCGGGCGACATGGCCGGGATAGCGCAAATACTGCTCCGCGCTCTGCACCATATTCGACGCGCCGACCGCATCCCACACCCATTTGAGGCCGTCCAGATCCAGCGCGGGCGGCGTCTCGCAGAGCACCGGCACCCCCATCTTGACCACTTGCTCGGTGACTTTCGGCGCAATGTCCCACGGCAGCAGCACGACCACGAAATCCGGACTCGTCTTCTTGACCATTTCAGCGACATCCGTGCCGGTGGGAAGCTTCCAAGTCTCAGCCACCTGGTCGGCACGCGCCTGGGTGTGGCTCACCACTCCCAACGCCTCCAGCCGATCCGGATATTGGGTGCCGAGCCGCAGATAGACGCCGGACCGCCAGCCACTGCCCACGAGCAGATAACGGTGTGGATTACGCGAAGGTGAGCCTGCCATGACTATGCCTTTCATCTTTGAACCAGAACGTAGAAAACCGCTTCGGGATATGGAAAGATCGTATCATCATACGACCTGTTTGATAAGGGGTTGAAGGGCCGCAGGTCAGCGTCAAACCACTAAACTCCAACCACAGCGAATCCCCAGAAGGAGGGCAAATGCCCAGATCGTTATTCGACGGAAAAACCCTGGCTGGCTGGCACTCAATCCCCCGGCTGTCCACCCCGTTGTGGCCGGGCGGACCGCACCCGGACGGCCAGCCAGACATCGAACGCGCCCAGCTCACCAGCGGCAAGTGGGAAGTGGACGACGCCGCCATCGTCGGCTCCCAAGAAATTACCGGATACGGCGGCTACCTGCTCAGTGACGAGGAATTCGGAGACTTTGAATTGAGCTTTGAGATTCGCCCCGACTGGCCAGCGGACACCGGCGTTGTGCTCCGCTCCACGAAGCGCGGCTCGCAGGGCTACCAATTGCTGATAGACCACCGCAAGTCCGGCGCCATCGGCGGCTTCTACGGCAACGGCATCGGCGCCTTCCACGCCTCTGCCTTCAATCTTGACGTGGCCACCGACGACCAAGGCCGCCAGACCGGATTGCGGATTGAGGACGCGCAGACCACTCTGGAACCGGTGACTCCCGAACAACGAGCGCAACTGGGCCATGCCATCGATGGAGCCAAATTCCTCAAAATCTGGCGTTTCGGAGATTGGAACCATTTCCGGGTCCGCTGCGTAGGCGAACTGCCCCGGCTGACCTCCTGGATCAACGGCACCTTGGCATTTGAACTGGACACCGCCACGATGGACTTCCCCAACTGGCACCCCCAAGCCGTCCTCGCCCTGCTCGGCGCCAAGGGCCACATCGCCCTTGAAGTGCATGACAACGAATGGCCAGGCATGGGTCCGGCCCGCTGGGCGCCGGGCGCGGTGTCACGCTGGCGCAATATCGAAATCGAAGAGCTATAAGCCCGCTGACGATCCCAGCTTCAGGCACGCCTTCCGATGTCGTGACGACAGATTCGCTGCCTCACAGCCAAACCTCGCGCACAGCAGCGAGTTGTCACCCAGGGAGGTGTTGCCTGAAGCCGTCCTATGATCAGCGCCAGCCCGTGAGCGCCCTTGCCAGTTTGGGCATCGCCGGACAGTCCTTATCTGTGGCTGCCACGGCTTTCGGACGTCCCGCATCGACAAGAGCGCCTAGCTGCTGATAAGCGTTGACGGTGGCCTCGATGGCTGCCGTCACCCTCGGGGCGGCCAAGGAATCATCATCATTGTCAACGACTGCCCGTTTCAGGCTCAGCGAGGTGAGCGGCTGCACAACCAGTTCGCAACAGCCGTCAGGCTGCCTTCGAGCCGCCACCATGACCAGTGTGGGCGGGATGTTGCGCTTCACGAAAGGCAGGAAAACCAGTGGGGTCTCACTGACCAACCCGTTGACCAGCCCTCGCGCGAAGCCGCTGCGCTCCCCGATCTCGACCGCCTGAGCAGTCCATGCTGAGCCTTTTGCGCGCAGCTTCGCGTCCAGGCCGTCCGGAAGCGAGGTGAACCCCTGGGCGACCAAACAGCTTACGGCGACCCGCACAGCATTTTCCGGCTCGTCAAGCACCAACAGACTCCTGCCGCGCAAGAATCTGAACAATCCAGCGGTGAACTGTTCCTTGCCTGTGTGGGAGCCACGCTTCGACATGGCTAAACGCCCCAAATGCTGGCCACTCGGCTATCAGCCTCGGATTCCTCGAAAGCTAGGAATGATGCGGTCACGCGAACCCACACTACAGCGCACACAGCCACATGTCATGGCACGAGGCCGTTAGCGCCAATCGGCGAGACTGGC
>JAIRXX010000228.1 GCA_031268065.1 Propionibacteriaceae bacterium | reverse complement strand
TGGGGCTGATCCCCCGCTGGCTCGAAATCAGCCTCAACCTTGAACGGGGCCACCCGGCGTTGCACATCAGTCACTGGACGCATGTAGACCAGCATAAGACGTGCCACCGACAATTAATTTCACTGGGCAGCCAAGGACAACACACTTTCACCCGGATCGTTTGATGGCGGCTAGGACACAGGCGGTACGCGCCTGCAACGCGGCCAGGTCGGAGTCGTTGCTGATCACATAGTCGGCTGCGGCCAGGCGCTCTGAGCGGGTGGCCTGGGCGTCGATACGGGACTGGGCGGAGGCCTGGCTCAGGCCGGAACGGGCCATCAGCCGGGCCAACTGGACGGCTGGATCGGCGTCCACCAACACCACGGCATCAAAATCGCCGGTCTGGCCGGTCTCCAACAGCAGCGGGATGACCTGGACCACGATGGAATCCGCCGCGAGCTTGGCCTCGGCTTCTTCGGCCAACCGCCGCACTTCGGGATGGATGACCGCCTCCAGCCTCGCCCGTGCGGCGGCGTCGTTGAAGACTAGCTCCCCCAGCGCCGCCCGGTCCAACGAGCCGTCGTCCAGCAGGTATTGGGGGCCGAAAAGTTCGACCACCTGGGCCAGCCCCGGCGTGCCGACAGCCACCGCCGCTCGGGCCAAGTCGTCGGCGTCGATGACGGCGGCGCCCAGCCCGCTAAGGAACCCGGCGACGACCGACTTGCCCGAGGCGATTCCCCCGGTCAGCCCAATGCGGATCATTTCTCCCCCAGTCTGCGCTCTGAAACCCGGCCCGTTCGGGGCAAAGTCCTCAACGCTCAAGAACGTTAGCCCGAAAACGGCCCGAAAAATAGCCAGGCCACAGGTCGGCGGCATCGCGCCTGGCCTGTGGCCCGCTAGCGTTCCTTTGCGAACGTAACTTTGGTGGGGACTACTCCCCGGCTCCGGTCAACTTCTCCCGCAGCGCTTGCAGCGCCTCGTCAGAAGCCAGCGAGCCTTCCTCGACAACATCACCGGCGACGGTCGAAACCGCTGAGTAAGCGGCCTCATTGGCCTCCTCGATGATGGCCTGGGTGTCGGCGGCCTTGGCCTCCTCAGCCTGCTGCTTGAGCGCGACCCAACGGGCGTAGGCCTCGGCCCACTCCCGCTCGTAGGCTTCTTTCTGCTCCTCAAAGCCAGGCTTCCATTCCTGGGTCTGCGGATCGAAGCCATCGGGGTAGATGTAGTTGCCCTCGTCGTCGTAAGACTCCGACATGCCGAATTCGACTGGGTTGAAGTCTTCGGCGGCCACGTCCACGCCCTCGTTCGCCTGCTTAAGCGACAGCGAGATGCGGCGGCGCTCAAGGTCGATGTCAATGATCTTGACCATAACCTCGTCACCGACAGCGACAACCTGCTCGGGAATCTCCACATGGCGCTCGGCCAATTCGGAGACGTGGACCAAGCCCTCGATTCCCTCCTCGACCCGCACAAACGCGCCGAAGGGCACCAACTTGGTGACCTCGCCCGGAACGATCTGGGCGATCTGGTGGGTGCGGGCGAAAGTCTGCCACGGGTCTTCCTGAGTGGCCTTCAGCGACAGCGACACCCGTTCCCGGTCCATCTCCACGCTCAGCACCTCGACGGTGACTTCATCTCCGACCTCGACCACCTCGGAAGGATGGTCGATGTGCTTCCAGCTCAATTCGGAGACATGCACCAGGCCGTCCACACCGCCCAGATCGACGAAGGCGCCGAAATTCACGATGGACGAAACGACGCCCTTGCGAATCTGGCCCTTGGCCAACTGGTTGAGGAAGGTGGTGCGCACCTCGGATTGGGTCTGCTCCAACCAAGCGCGTCTGGAAAGGACGACGTTGTTGCGGTTCTTATCCAATTCGATGATCTTGGCTTCTAGCTCGGCGCCGACATAGGGCTGCAGATCGCGCACCCGGCGCATCTCCACCAATGAGGCCGGAAGGAAGCCGCGCAGGCCGATATCGACGATCAGACCGCCCTTGACGACCTCGATGATCTTGCCGACGACAACGCCGTCTTCTTCCTTGATCTTTTCGATGGTCCCCCAGGCGCGTTCATACTGGGCGCGCTTCTTGGAGAGGATCAGCCGACCCTCTTTGTCTTCCTTCTGCTGGACCAGCGCCTCTACGACGTCGCCAACTTTGACCACATCGAACGGGTCGACGTCGTGCTTGATGGATAGCTCTTTGGAAGGGATCACGCCCTCGGTCTTGTAACCGATGTCGAGTAGAACTTCGTCACGGTCCACCTTGACGACAACGCCAGAAACGATGTCGCCGTCATTGAAATACTTGATTGTCGCATCGACTGCTTCCAGAAATGCTTCTGGAGATCCGAGATCATCTACTGCGACGTTAGATGACTCAAGAGAGGAGGTCATGTAGTTTCAGACTCCGATATTTGTTGTAGTGCTGTCACGCTAGCTCCCTGCCGCATTCGCGGCGTGCCGAGCCTGCTTGGTCCGAGACCCGGCGAGAAATAGCGCAAAAGCCAGCGTAACCAGCGTTTTCAGCCAGGGTCAAACGCCAATCCGGCTCAAATTGCCATTACAAGGCAATTGATATGCAATCGTTACGTCTGAGCCGCTAAAACCGCCCCAAGAGGCTAATGTCCGGCCTCGTTCCAGCTCTTGCCCAACCCTACCGACACCTCCAGCGGGACGGCCAAATCGGCGGCATGGCACATTTTGTCCCGCACCAAAGCCTCAAGCTGTTCGGCCTCTCCCGGCGCCGCCTCGAAGACCAGTTCGTCATGCACCTGCAGCAGCATTCGGCTGCGCATCCCGGAAGCCTCCAACGCTTCCGCGACGTCCAGCATCGCCATCTTGATGATGTCTGCCGCCGAACCTTGGATGGGAGCGTTGAGCGCTGCCCGCTCGGCCATCTCCCGCCGCTGCCGGTTGGACGAAGTGAGATCGGGCAGGTAGCGCCGCCTGCCCAAAAGCGTTTCGGTGTAGCCGGTCAGCCTGGCCTGGGCCACTATGTCGCGCAGGTAGTCGCGCACATGGCCGAAGCGCTCGAAGTATTCATCCATCAGGCCCTTCGCCTCGGACACCTCGATCTTGAGCTGCTGGGACAGCCCGTAGGCGGACAGCCCGTAGGCCAGGCCGTAATTCATCGCCTTTATCTTGGCCCGCTGGGCCGGGCCAACCGCGTCGGCATCCACGTTGAACACCCGCGAGGCCATCATGGTGTGGAAGTCTTCGCCGGAGTTGAACGCCTCGATCAGCCCCGCGTCCTCGCTGACATGGGCCATGATCCGCATCTCAATCTGGGAATAATCGGCGGTGAACAAGGCTTCATATCCCGCTCCCACCACGAAAGCACCGCGAATCCTCCGCCCGGCCTCGGTGCGAATCGGGATGTTCTGCAGATTCGGTTCGGTGCTGGACAGCCGCCCGGTGGCGGCGATGGTCTGCTGGTAGGTGGTGTGAATCCGGCCATCCACCCCCACGGTTTTGAGCAGCCCTTCGACGCTCTGCCGCAATTTGATGCTGTCCCGATAGCGCAGCAGATAGGCGAGGAACGGATGCTCCGTCGCCGTGAACAGCCATTCCAACGCCTCGGCGTCAGTGGTGTAGCCGGTCTGCGTGCGCCTGGTCTTCGGCATCTGCAATTCGTCGAAGAGCACCGCCTGCAACTGCTTTGGCGAGCCAAGGTTGACCGAGTGCCCGAGTACGGCGAAGGCTTCCGACTCCGCCTGGCCCACCACTTTGTCGAAATCGGCGCGCAGCTGCTCCAGCCCGGCGATATCCACCGCCACTCCGGCGCGTTCCATCTGCGCCAAACGCCTAGCCAGCGGCAATTCGACCTCGTGCAGCAGATTGGCCCCGCCGTGGCTGGCCAATTCCCCCTCCAGCGCCGAGGCCAGGTCGATGACCGCGCGTGCCCGCACTATCGCGTCTCGATCCACCCGGTCCTCTTCGAAGACGAAGGCAGCCTGATCGGCAATGGCGGCTGTGGAATCGCCCTGGGCCAATTCCCGGCGCAGATGGCCAACGACGAGATCGCCCAGTTCGTATGAGCGCTGATCGGGGCGCAGCAGATAGGCGGCCAATTTGGTGTCGGAGGCGATGCCCAGCAATTCCCAGCCGCGCTCCCACGCCGCCAGCAACGGCGGTTTGGCGTCGTGCAGGACTTTCGGGCACGAGGGGTCGGCCAGCCAAGCTGCCAGCGCCTGTTCGTCGGCGGGAAGCAGCTCTGCCACGTCCAACCAGCATCCGGCGCCGTCCGCGCTGGCCAACGCGATAGCTTCGATATCGCCTGAGCCGCCCTTCCAATGACCGGCGACGTCCATGCCGATGGCGCCCTTGGCATTGGCGGAAAGCCATCCAGCCAACTCGCCGGGTTCGAGCCGCACGCCCGCGACGTCGAAACCAGCCTCCAGTTCCGGCTCTTTGCTCGGCAGCGTGGCGAGCAGCCGGTCGCGCAACGCGCGGAATTCGAGGGCGTCGAAAACGGTTTGGACCGCCCCTCGGTCGAAAGGCCTGCGCTCAAGCTGCGCGACGCTCACGTCCAATTCCATGTCGCGCACCAGCGCGTTCAGTTCGCGGTTGCGCTTGACGTCGGCGATGTGCCCGCGCAGCGAGTCGCCAGCCTTGCCCGACACCTCGTCAGCGTGGTTGAGCAGATTCTCCAGATTGCCATAGGCAGCCAGCCATTTCGCCGCCGTTTTCGGGCCGACGCCGGGGACTCCCGGCAGGTTGTCAGAGGTCTCCCCCACCAGCGCCGCCAAATCCGGATAGCTCTTCGGCGCGACCAGATAACGCTCTGCGACGGCGGCGGGGTCGAGCCGCAGCAAATCTGAGACTCCTTTGCGCGGATAAAGCACTGTGACGTCATCGTCCACCAATTGCAGGGTGTCGCGGTCGCCGGTGACGACCAGCACTTTCAACCCCGCCCGCGAACCGGTCAGCGACAAAGTGGCGATGATGTCGTCCGCCTCGAAATTGGCCTCTTCGACATGGACGATGCCTATCGCGTCCAGCACTTCTTTGATCAGCTCCACTTGGCCGATGAATTCCTGCGGGGTCGGCGGGCGGGTGGCCTTGTAATCGGCGTAGACGTCGGTGCGGAAGGTGTGCCTGGACACGTCGAAGGCCACCGCAAGATGGGTGGGGCGCTCCGAGTCGAGCAGGCTGATCAACATGGAGGTGAATCCGTAGACCGCGTTGGTGTGTTGCCCGGTGGAGGTGGCGAAATTTTCCACCGGAAGGCCGTAGAACGCCCGGAAGGCGACTGAGTGGCCATCGATGAGCATGAGTGTGGGCTGGTCGGTCACGAGATGAGCCTAGGACATTTCGGACGCCGGCAGGTCGGCTTCCGCAGACTCGGGGCGGAACAGGCGCAGAGTCACCCGGCCAACGGCGATCAAAGTGCCGTCGTTGCTGAGCCGGACCTCATAGCTGGCCAGCGAACCGCCGATGCGCAAGGCCTCTGCCGTGGCGACCACCCATCCTGATTTCGCGGACCGCAGGTGCGAGACGTTGAGGTCCACACCGACGACGGTCCCGCCGTCTCCAACTGCCGCCAAGCCGGAGATGGACGCCAGCGACTCGACCGCCACGCCGGACGCGCCGCCGTGCCAAATTCCATCAGGCTGGGTGTTGCCCTCCACCGGATAGCGTCCGACTGATTTGGACGCGGACACTTCGAGCAATTCCAAGCCCATCTTGGAATCCAGTGTCCCGCTGGGCATCTATTCCTTGCCCTTTTTCGCGGTCTTGGAGTAGCCGATGACTCCTTCGGCCACCTCGCGCATGGATTTGCGCATGTCCATAGCCGTCTTCTGTATCCACCGGAAAGCTTCTGGCTCGCTGATGCCCAGCCGCTCCTGCAGCAGGCCTTTCGCCTGGTCGACGGCCTTGCGCGAATTGAAACGCTCCTCCAGATCGGCTACCTCTGCCTCAACTGCGCGAATCTCCGCGAAACGGCCCACGGCCAACTCGATGGCCGGAACGACGTCGGAAGCGTCGAAGGGCTTGACCACATAGGCCATCGCCCCGGCGTCCCTGGCCCGCTCGACCAATTCGCGCTGGCTGAATGCCGTCAGCATCACCACAGGCGCAATCCGCTCCTCAGCGATGGACGCTGCGGCGGTGATGCCATCCATCCTCGGCATTTTGACGTCCATCACCACCAAATCGGGCCGCAACTCACGGGCCAGCGCCAACGCTTTCTCCCCATCTTCGGCCTCTGCCACCACTTGGTAGCCCTCGCTGGTCAACAGCTCGACTAAATCGAGCCGGATCAGGGCCTCATCTTCAGCCACCAATACACGCAGCGGCTCGGATTCATTGCTGGACGAGCTCATATCATTCCTCTTCAAACTCCACTCACTTACCCCACAAGGTTACCGTGTCTCGCTGGTTTGCGAGCGTCACCCCCGGCTGGAATCCCACTCAACGAAATTCTGGCGGCTGGGTCTGGGCGATGCTCGGCCCCGACCGGTCCACCATGTCCAGCGAACGCAGCGTCCGTTCAATGTGCCACGAAGCGAACGCCGCGACGATGCCGCTCGCCTGGGCGGCGGTGGCTTCCAAGACCGTCCGGGTGGCTGGCCAGTCGCCGGTGAGCAACGCCGCCAGATAGGCGAGGGTTGGCGGGGTGATCTTCACCGCGCCGACTTCTCGGCAATCCGGGCAGACCAGGCCACCAGCCCAGACCGCGAACCGGTCGTGCGGGCCGACTGCGCCGCATCGGGCGCATTTGTCCAGCGTCGGCGCGTAACCGGCAATGGCCACCGCCCGCAGCAGATAGGAATCCATGATCATTCCCGGCGGGCGGTAGCCGTCCACGGTGCCGTCCACCATCGCCTTGAGCGCCCCGGCCAGCAGCAGATATTGCTGCAGGGCTGGCTCTCCCTCAATCGGCAGCAGCCGGTCAGCCGCCTCCGCCATCACCTGCCCGGCGGTGTAAGCGGCGTAGTCGGCCCCGATGGGGTTGAACGGCGCGTGCATCGTCACCGCCTGGGTGATCGTGTCCAAGCTGCGCCCGCTGGCTATTTGCAGATCGACCTGGCTGAAGGGTTCGAGGCGGGCGCCGAATTTTGACGACGTGCGCCGCACGCCTTTGGCCACCGCGCGTATCTTTCCGTGGCGGCGGGAGAGCATCGTGACGATCCGGTCGGCCTCGCCCAGCTTGTGGGTGCGCAGCACGACGGCCTCATCACGATAGGTAGGCATTGCCCAATTGTCGCCCCCTCCGGCCGGCTTGGCCGGAACAAACACGCCATGCTCCCCCTAGCGGCACGGCCATGCGGCTGGCTAATCTTGTCGGGTGGGTATTTTGCGTGTCTCCGTACAGCATGATGTGGCGATCACCGCCACCAAGGCCCGTATCTTTTTGTCGATACAGGGCAGCGAAAGCGTGTTCGGAAACACCGCGGTGAAGAAGGCGGCAGAAGTGCGCACCCTTTCCACCGACCTGCTAGCGGCTGGAATCGTAGACGAGGACATTCAGGTGATGGGCATCCGCCTGCTCACCGAGACTGGCAAGCTCACCAAGAACCAACGGGTCGAATTCCAGCTTCGGATCACCGCCAGCGCCGCCCAGCTCGGCACGGTGATCGGCATCATCGCAGACCAGCCCAATGTCGCCCTGCGTTCGCTGAGCTGGGTTTTCGACAGCTATGAGGCGAGCATCTCGGCGGCGGCGGCAGCTGTGGCGAAAGCCCGCCGCCGTGCTGAGGCCATCGCCGCCGCCGTCGGCCAACGCATCGTGGGCGTCAAAGAGATCAGCGATTCGGTATCCATGCCGCTGCGCGACGAGGGCGGCCAAGTCTTCTCCGACTCTCCAGGACTTCTGCGGATGAGAGCGGCCAAGCCCCCCGACCTCGGGGTTGACTTCACCTCAACCCGCAAGCTGACCGTCAACATGACCGTCGACTTTGAATTGGGCGACTGATAGGAACGACCATGCAACGCATCTCAACGTTGAGAGTGTCCTCGTTGTGCCTGGGCGGGAACGTCTTCGGCTGGACTGCCGACGTGCCCACCTCGGAAGCGATCTTGGACGGATACATCGCCGGAGGCGGCAATTTCATCGACACCGCTGACACTTACTCCATCTGGGTGCCCGGCCATTCTGGCGGCGAGTCGGAGCGCGTCATCGGCAACTGGCTGCGCAACCGCAAACACAAAGTCGTGCTGGCCACCAAAGTCGGCAGGCATCCGCAGCGGCGCGGGCTGCGCCCCTCGAACCTCCGGGTCTGCTTGGACGGCTCCCGGCGCAGGCTGGGGCTGGAAACCATCGATCTGTATTACGCCCACACCGACGATCCGAATCTGCCCGCCGCAGAATGGCTGGGCGCCTTCAACGACATGATCCAAGAAGGCCTGATCCGCCATTACGGCCTCTCCAATTTCACCGCCGACCGGGTGCGCGAACTATGCGACATCGCCCGCGCCAACGATCTGGCGCTGCCAGTGGCCCTCCAACCCGAGTACAGCCTCGCCCACCGTACCGAAGTCGAAGGCGGGCTTGCCGAAGCGGCGGCGGAGAACGGGCTGGCGATCATCCCCCATTCCAGCCTGGCCGCCGGATTCCTCACCGGAAAATACGTCCGCGACGAACCGCTTCACGGCCCCAGGGCCGGATCGGTGAAGCACTACGCCACCGAAGCCGGATTCCGCACCCTTGACGCGCTGGTCGCCCTGGCCGACTCCCTAGACCTAGACCCGTCAACCGTCGCCCTGGCCTGGCTGCGCCAATCTCCCGCCGTAGTCGCCCCAACAGCCAGCGTCTCCACCGTCGAGCAGCTGCCAGCCCTCCTCCAAGCGATGACCCTGCGCCTGACCAAGCCCCAGCTAAACAAACTGTCCAAAGCCTCAGCTGTCTGAGCCAGCATGTGCTAAAGATGATTTTGGCGTCTGTATACTTGCCGGATGAGTGAGATAAAGTCCCCCGTTCCGGGGCGGGTTTTGCCCATTAGCGAGGCTGGCGATCCCGTTTTCGCGCAGGAGTTGGTGGGGCCAGGCGTTGCCATTGAACCTGACTTGGTTTGGGGCGTTGTGGTCGCCCCCGTCGCAGGTCGGCTCGTGCGGCTACAGCCCCATGCTTTTGCCCTGGAGACAGCTGGCGGGCAGGGAATCCTGGTCCATCTCGGGATC
>JAIRXX010000217.1 GCA_031268065.1 Propionibacteriaceae bacterium | reverse complement strand
CAGCTCAACCCTCAGTCCAGAAGTGGCTTGGGTGGGGAGCGACCAGTTGGTGCTCCTGTTCAGCGGCGCGGATAGGACCGCACAGGTCTCATTCGCCGGTGACAGCGGCAACGCAATCGCACTGATGATTCATTAACGGGCTCGTACCGGGGTTGGAAGGCCCCGGCGGGGATCGTGCTGGAGCGCTTCCATGGCGAAGTACTTCGCATCTTAAGCATCGCTTCTTGCAGCCGGCAAACGTCTTCCAATCATGCGGGGCGGATGGTTTTCCGATTGGCGCGTGCCCGGCACGTGCTCAGCCAATGGTCTATAGGATTGGTTCGCACTCTGGAACCAACCTTCCAGCGCGGCTAGATCCACTAGGGGTGTGAAACGCTTGCGAATGAGCCGAGTTTCTGTGAGTTCGGGGTCCCCGCGGAAGATTCGGCCGCAGGCCGACGATTTCGTGGGGTGCCGTCTAGCAGGAAGGACCCAAGTGGCGATAGCATCCATGCCGAAAGCCACCAAACCGCTGGAACAGCGGCTTTGGGATGCCGTCGGCGCGCTGCGCGGCAACCAGGCACCCGGCGAGTACAAGCGTATTGTGCTGGGCCTGGCGTTGCGCGGCGATGAGGCGACCCTGAACGGACATCTCGGTTCGTTGGCCAAGGAGATGCGCGCCAAGATCAAACGCCTGCTCGCCAAGCACAAGTACCCGTCAGAAATGGAAACCAAAGCCGTCGAGTTGGCCCTCCGGCAGGTCGGACTGATGGCCGGAGAAGGTGCCGGACGATGAGTAAGACCTACGCCTACTGGCTGCCCCCCGCAGGCGCCGGCGCCGCGCAGGAGTTGGAGACACCGGTCAATTCAGTCGTGATCATCGGCGCTAACGGATCCGGGAAGAGCCGTTTAGGGGCCTGGATCGAGCAAGCGCATCCAAAACAGGTATGGCGGCTGTCCGCGCTTCGTGACTTGACGTTTGTTGACACGTATGCCCTGGTGGGTTTGGGGGCCGCCCTGAATCAGCTTGAATTCGGTCACGACGGCGGGTTTAGTAACCATGACTCGCGGTATGAATGGTCTCCGGCCGCCGGTGGCCACAGATACACGACCGGGAAGGTGTCAAACTTCGAGCAGACGCTGGTTGCGTTGTTTGCCAAACTCAACGAAGAGGCCATCGCCTTCGTGGATGAGGCCAGAAGGCTCAATGACGAGGGGAAGGCCAGCCCACCTGCGCCTCTGACAGCCAAAGAACGTCTGCTGCGCCTTTGGGGCAGCGTCTTCCCACAGCGAACAATAGCTCTGAAGGACGGGAAAGTAGCTGCCTTGCCGCCCGCTGACTGTCCCCGGCCTGGCGCAGAGTACAGCGGCGGCGAGATGAGCGACGGCGAGAGGGCTGGTTTGTACGTGATGGCGCAGGTACTGTGCATCCCCGATAACCGGGTGGTGATCGTAGACGAGCCCGAGTTGCACTTACACCGCTCAATCATGGAACGATTGTGGAAGATGATCGAACGTGAACGGCCGGACTGCCTGTTCTTGTACATTACGCACGATACGCAGTTCGCTGCCGTGCATCCCGACTCAGACAAGATCTGGGTGAAGAGCTACGACGGTACGTCATGGGACTGGGAGAAACTGCATGGTCCCGCCGACGTGCCCGAGCAACTCCTCCTTGACATCCTTGGTAACCGAAGAGATGTTTTGTTCGTGGAAGGCGAACGCGGCTCCCTCGACCAGCGCCTGTATTCGCTGATGTATCCGCAGTGCTACGTGGTTCCCTGCGGCAGCTGTGAGGAAGTCATCCGCCAGACGAAGGCTTTCACGGGAAGAAGCGATCTGCATCACCTTGACGTGCATGGAATCGTCGACAGGGACTTCCGCCCAGACGACCAGGTCGACTCGTTGCAGGCCGATGGCGTACGCGTCCTGCCAGTGGCGGAGGTCGAGAACCTGTTCCTCACGGAAGGCGTTCTGGGCGCTGTTGCGCGCCACCTGGAGCTTGACCAGGAGAGCGTTGACAAAGCGAAGGACTTCATAGTAAGTGAGAAGTTCAAGAACCAAGCGCCCCGACTGGTCGGCCAGGCCTTTGAGGCCGAGGTCCGGCACGTTCTGGGAAGAATCGATTTTCCTGATCGCACGCCCGAAGCTGTGCGGAAAGCCCTCGCTACAGTCGATTCTCAAATCATGGAGATTCACGAACGGGTCCGAATCGCGTTTGATGAAACCTGTGGCAGCTATGAGGGCGTCCTTCGGCTCCTGAATGACAAGGACGTGGCCAAGAGCGTGGGACGATTCTTCAGACTGGATAAGGATGACTTCTGCAAATTGGTTCTCCGCCTGTTGCGGGCAGACGGACCTGCGGCCGATCAGATCAGGAGCTGTCTGGAAGAGCATTTGCCAAGGCTGGCCGAGAAATGTGGTGGAACCGGCCGGATGGGTGTCGTCGGTCATGGCAGTGACCCTAGCGGAGTGGAAGCCGATGGGCTGGGAGGCTGACAAGCAATGGTGATTTCGTTAAATGCGGGCAGGGTGGTCGAGCTTGAGAGTAAGACCCGCGAGTACAAGCGCGACTTGTCTTCGCCCGAGCCGGTCCTGCGGACCCTAGTGGCGTTCGCGAACTCGGCGGGTGGGCAGCTCGTCGTCGGCGTAGCCGACGACCTCACGGTGGTTGGTGTCTCTGATCCGTTGAGGGAACAGGAGAGGCTGGCGAACCTTGTAGCCGATTCGATCTCGCCGAAGTTGGTTCCGTTGGTCGAGTTGACCACAGTCGCCGGAAAGACCCTTCTGGCCGTGAAGGTGGCATTGAGCGGGCGCCGCCCGCACCACGTCAAGAAACTCGGGCGCAAACAGGGCACATTTGTGCGGCTCGGCGCGTCGAACCGGCTAGCCGACCAGGATCTCGTCAAGGACCTGGAGCGCGGCACCCGAGACCTGTACTTCGACCAGCTTCCCGTGATCACCCAGACGCCCGATGACCTCGACACCAACGCATTGGAGCGGATGCTGGGCCGGCCTATGATGCTGGAGGCGTTGCGGACCCTTGACTTGGTGGTCCAGGACCAGGGGCGTTGGGTCCCGACCAACGGTGGCGTCCTGTTGGCGGGCAAGGACCGGGAGCGTCTGTTCCCGTTCGCTTATGTCCAGTGCGCCCGGTTCCGCGGTGAACAGCGGCTCGACATCTTCGACCGAGTCGAGGTGCATGAGCATTTGCCGCTGGCCGTCGACAAGGTGATGAGTTTCTTGGAGAAGCACGCTTTCCGCATCGCCGAGTTCGGAGGGGCCCGCCGCCGCGATGTGTGGTCCATCCCAATGGACGCGGCCCGCGAGGTTGTGGTCAACGCGCTGGTGCACTCGTCGTATTCGGCTAAGGGCTCGCCTGTACGGGTCGCATTCTGCGACGACCGGATCGAGGTCGACAGTCCGGGCGGTCTTCTGCCTGGTATCACAGTTGAGGACATGGTGAGGGGAACCTCATCAATCCGCAACCCGACCGTCGCGAGGGTTTTCGCGGAGATGGACTTGATTGAGCAGTGGGGCACGGGGGTGCCGGGCGTGTTCAGTGCGGCCGCCGCCGAGGGCCTGCCGACGCCGGAGATCACCGAACTGCCGAAGGCGCTGCGGTTCACCATATTTATCAAGAACCACCGCCCACGAATCGAGGCGGCGCCAGGCACCAACCGCGGCGCTCAGGCCGGCGGCGAGGCAGCAAAGCCTAGTGGCAAGGTGGCAAGGTCTGGTGGCAAAGTGGCAGGGTCTGGCGTCCAAGTCGACGCAGCCGATGTA
>JAIRXX010000214.1 GCA_031268065.1 Propionibacteriaceae bacterium | reverse complement strand
CCATCAAGCACGACGTGTTCTCCAATGTGGAGCCAAGCGCGTATCAGCCTCCGACCGAGCCGACTAGGCGGCCTCCGAGACTCGCATCGCCGGATAGCGGCTCGCCGCCGATTGCGGTGTAAAGCAACCATTCCACGGAACACGGGCCGAAAATGGCGTGCTCGGCGCGGTCGGTGAATAGACTGATTGGACACACAGATGAGGGGCCGTCACCGGAACGTTGGTGACCTTCAACCGGCATTCGACTTCGGTGAGATGGAGGGGACAGATGGAAACCGCGAAGCTGCTGGTGAAAGAGCAAGTAATGGCCACGCCACTGCCACAGGGGGAATCAGCCTGGCCCGGCCAGGAGTGGACGCCAATACCGCAAGAAGAGATTCTGCCGGACCCCCACCCGCTGACGGTTGTCCCGTACCCGCAACTTCTGGCAGACCACCTGGCTCAGGCAAGGATGGACCTCGGATTGGATCTGTACCACCCGCCGATGAAAATGCTGGAGGCGATAGCCAACCTTTGGGACTGCCTGCCGCAAGCGATCTTGGACGAGGTGGTCGACCAGGTACACGACTTTTGGGACAGCCCGACCCAAGAGCGGGATCCGAAGGATGTGTCAGACCCGGCGGTGCCGGAGATTCGCATCTTCTACCAGTTGGCGACCGGTTCAGACCCCAGACTCAAGACGACCTAGCCCCATCAGGGACGTCAGCCCGCTTCCGGGCTAATATCGCGGCGCTCGAACTGTTGCGAGAGCTGCAGCGAGACAATCGCACAGCCAGCGTTGGAGAAAAACAGGTGCTGGCCCGGTGGTCAGGCTGGGGTGCTGTGGGGCTGTCTGAGGTGTTCAATGAGGCAAAGTCAGAGTTCAGCCGGGAAAGGTCACGGTTGCACGAATTGCTGGACGACAAGGACTATGCGGCGGCACGCCTGACGACAATAAATGCTCACTACACAGATCCGATGGTGGTACGCCAGATGTGGCGAATCATGGAACGGCTTGGTTTCGACCAGGGCATAGTGTTAGAGCCGGGGTGTGGCGCGGGAACATTCATCGGGATGGCACCGCCTTCTGCGAGCATGGTCGGCGTTGAGCTTGATCCGACCACGGCGGCCATTGCTGGCCTGCTCTACCCAGACGCCGACATCAGGTGCGAGTCGTTTGCCGCGACAAGGCTTCCTGCGGGATATTTTGACGCGGCAATCGGCAATGTTCCTTTCTCCAGCCAGTCCCTTTACGATCCGCTATACAACTCGTCTAACTTGGCGATGCACAACCACTTCATCGTCAAGGCGCTCGCACTGACAAGACCAGGCGGCATCGTCGCGGCGCTGACCAGTTCTTTCACCCTGGACGCCAAGCAGCGGGCCGCTCGGGCGGAGATCGCCTCGATGGCCGACCTGGTGGGAGCGATCCGGCTTCCGAACAAAACGTTCGCACGATGTGCCGGCACTGATGTGATGATCGACTTGGTTGTGTTCCGCAAAAGAGCCGATGATCCCGGACTCACGACTTCCAGCGATCTGGCATCACAGTGGATACCCAGTTCGCAAGTGGAGTTGACGGGGCCGAAGGCTGAGGAGAAGCTATATGTGAGCGACTATTTTCAGATGCGCCCTGACATGGTGCTCGGCCAGATGAAAGCAGTCTCTACCCAATATGGAGTCAGGGTGGGGGTAGAGGGCGACCTTGACCAGTTGGAATCTCGGCTGAGTATGGCAGCTGACCGGCTCGTAGCTGATGCGCAGCGTCAAGGCTTGGAATTCATCAAAGCTCCTGCGCGAGCGACTAGGCCGAAAACAGATATGGTCCCGCCAGGTATCTTGGACGGGCATGTTGAGCGCCGCTCAGATGGCACATTCGTGAAAGCCGAGTCCGGACAGTATGTCGCGTTGCCAGTGAAACAGAGTCAAGTTTTAGAACTAGCGCGACTGATGGGGTTGAGGGATAAAGCTGTTGCCTTGCTTCGCGCGGAACGAGACGGCGAGCCGGATACCGACCTGGATGGCAAGCGTGAGTCGCTCAGACTTAATTGGCAGAGGTATGTGAGCCAGTTCGGGCCGGTTAACCGATTTATCTCATTTCTAACCGCTGCGGATAAGCAGGACCGTCAAGAGTTCATCGAGCAAAACTCTGGGTTGGCAGACGGTGAGGACTTAACTGTGCTTGCCGAATTGCAATTCCCCGCTTCCGGGCGGCGCATACCGCCAGCGGTGAAATATCTTGCCGACGACCCGGACTGGTGGAGGCTTGCCGCGCTGGAAAACTTTGATGAGGTGAGCGGCGAGGTCACCCCCGGCGCCCTGCTGCGGAAGAGACTAGTCAGGCCAGATAAAACAATCGTCAATGTTGACAATGTGGTGGATGCGCTGGCGGTTGTGCTGGATCAGTGCGGCAGAGTCGACCTGGACAGGATACGCGAATTAGCAGGGCTGGATTCCAGGCAGGTCATAGAAGAATTGGGGGATCTGATCTGGCAGGTTCCCGGCGAGCCTGATCTTTGGAAAACCAAGGCGGCTTACCTGTCAGGCAACGTGCGAACAAAACTCAGGGCGGCGTTAGAGGCAGAGTCCGCCGAGCCAGGAAAATGGCAACACCACGTTGACGCGCTGACCAGCGTGCTCCCCCCGGATATCCTGCCAGGCGACATCTCGGCGCGGCCAGGGGCGGTCTGGATCAGCGGTGAAGACCACCAACTATTCCTCCAAGAGCTATTGCACGACCCCAATCTTGTCGTGACAAGGATAGACGTGTCGGACTGGAGGGTTAGGCCTAGCAGGACAGTCACCGATGACTTCGACTACACAGAGAAATGGGGCACATCAAGAATGCCCGCCACCAACATCTTCACCGCCATCGCTGAACAGCGGCGAGTTGAGGTCCATGACACCTATGAAGACTCATCCGGCAAAGAGCGCAGGAGCATCAACGAGCAAGAAACCGATGCCGCTCAGGAGAAGGCCGACTTGATGATAGCGGAGTTCAAACAGTGGCTCTGGTCAGACCCTGACAGGTCAATCCGGCTCACCAGGGAATACAACGACAAGTTCAACGCACATGTGGGCCGGGACTACAGGAGCGAGGGTCAGCGGCTGAGCCTTCCCGGCCTGTCGCCTGACTGGATTCCCAGGGTCCATCAGCGTGACGCCGTGGCACGGGGGATCGCGGAACCCTCTGTTGGCCTGTTCCATGAAGTCGGGGCAGGCAAAACGATGGAAATGGTGATGATCTGTATGGAGTTGAAACGGCTAGGCATGGTTAGCAAACCAGCATTCGTCGTTCCGAATCATATGCTGGCTCAGTTCGGGCGCGAGTTCATGCAGCTCTATCCGCAAGCCAACCTGCGTGCGGTTTCATCGGCCGAGGTTGACAAGCGAAGCCGCCGTCGTTTTGTCGCCGCCGTTGCCTCGGGGGATTTCGACGCGGTGATAATGACTTACGGCGCGTTTGAACGCATCCCGTTGCAGCCAGCGACTGTCAAGAAGTTCATCGATGCTCAGGTCTCTGACCTGAAACACATGGTTGAGAAGGCCAGCGCCGATCTCAAGAAGACAGTCTCGGTTAAGAGGCTAGAGACGAGACTGCTCGCCCGTATTGAGAAGATCCACCGACAGATGGACAGCCCAAGAGATGTCGGGGTCAGCTTCGAGGAAACAGGTATCGACTATCTGCTGGTGGACGAGTTGCATAATTTTAAGAATCTGGCCACTTGGTCAAGTGTCAGCGATGGCAGCATCCAAGGTTCTAGGCGGGCGATGGACCTGCTGGCGAAAATTGAATACTTGCGGAGCCTCGGACGGGATCGGGTGATTACGGGGGCGACGGCCACTCCGGTGGCGAACAGCGTCTCAGAGATGCACGTCATGATGAAGTACCTTGCTCCGCAAATTCTTAAAGACGCTGGAATGTACCACTTCGACGAGTGGGTGGCGACATTCGCTGAGGTGGAAAAGAAGCCAGAGATCACCGCTACCGGCGACATTAAATTCAAATCCAGGCTGGCTAGGTTCGTCAACGTTCCCGAGTTGCAGGCGATGTTCCGCCAATTCGCGGATGTGAAGCGTCGGGCAGATCTTGACCTGGATGTTCCGCAAGTTGTAAAACCAGACGGAACCCCAGGGATCAATACCGTAGTCCTTCCCAGGAGTGAAGAACAACAACACTACTTTGAGACAATAATCCGCGCCCGCATCAAAGCCATAGAAAACCGCGACGTGGAGCCAGAAGAGGATAACCATTTGACGGTCCACGGCGATGGCAGACGGGCCACCTTGGATATGCGACTGATCGACCCTGCTTGCGAAGGCGGGACCAAGGTACTGTCCGCCGGCGATCTGCTGCACAGCGTCTGGGAGCAGACAAAGGACAACGCCTACCTCGACCCTGACAGCGGAGAG
>JAIRXX010000199.1 GCA_031268065.1 Propionibacteriaceae bacterium | reverse complement strand
AAACCAGAGCCTGGGGACCGCCTGGGCAGCCTGGCGATAAGACGCCGGAGCCCCCACCGGGCATAGCCGTACCCGGCTAGGGGCTTCACCGCATCTGCGCTGGCCGACCTCGACCGCACCCGCGTCGGCTTGGGAGAACAGCCCAGCCGCCCACAGGTTGAACCCAGGCAAGCCCAATGTGCCCGTCCCTTGCCAGGCCGCGATCATTGCCGCAGAACTACCCCCGCCATTTTCTTGGATACAGATCAGGCCTGATGTAGGACTTCTGCTCGTCCAGAGCTGCGACACCAAAGTGCTGACGCACCTCCGTAAGGCTCGCCATTCCCTTGAGCCTGGCTGGACCCCAATGCCTCAAACAGATCGCCACCAAATAGATGACCAGGCAAGACGTGATCAGTAGGAAGACTCCGACCCAGGCAGTGACCAGAGGCCCCGAAGCACCTTGGGCAAGGTCAATCCCCGCTGTCGCGTCGCCAGTCATAACTGTGGGAACCGATGAGACCACTCTGAGTCCCTTCGGCCACCACCATCCGGCTCCGACGCACAAATTAGCCATTGCGCGACCCACCTGTATAGCCCCGACTACCAAGAAAACGGCCAGCAGCACACCCGCCCCGTACGGCTCCCACGTCCACAGATAGGGCGCTTTGCGACGTTTTACCTGACCCCAAGAATTCATTGGTCAACCTCCCACGCGATAGATCTCGTTGTATTTCGTGTAGTAGCGGTAGTCGTAGAGTCCAACGCCGCCGCGCACGTTGGCGTCCGCTCTTGCCGAGGTTTTCCTTGCCTCGATTGAAGTGTGCTTGGCTGGGTTCACGATCATGCCCACATGGCCGATGACGCCGTTCTGGCCTGGTCCGAAGAAGATATCCCCTTGGCGGGCTTGCGAAGCAGGGATCTTGCGCCCATTCCTGATCATCCACTTCCGCTGGCTGGCCGAGTTGCCGAGCGGGAAACTGGAATACCCAGCAACCCGCATCATTTGCCCCACAATGCCTGAACAGTCGAAGCCGGGGTTTCCGGATTTTCCACCCCACTGGTAGGGCTTGCCCCAGTGTTTCTTGGCATAGGCGATGGCAGCTGCCCAGTTGGGGTCAATCTCGCCAATGCCTTGATCCGAGACCTCTTCTTCACAGAGCTTGACCGCAGCCGGGTCAACGTTGAGCGGCTTGTCATCGATGGCGTTGAGCGCTGCTACTTGTTCCTCACTGGGCATGGAACCGTCCAACGACACCTGCGCCATGACTGGCCAGTGGTCAGACGGCATCGGGCCGATTACCACCGGCACCTGCGAACCTCCATAATTTTGCAACGCTGCCCTAGAGACAACCACTTGGAACGCCACTGGTTTTGCGCTGCCGAAAGTCAATATGTGGTCAATGAGCCGCCCAGTCCTTCTCACCGCCCCGTAGACGAACCTGCCCCCGACGTCTGCCCCCCACTGGTTGCTGCTGGACACATTCGGATATGGGCGCAGTTGAATCGGAGCTTTGGTCGACGCCGCGACCCAGCCTTTGCGAACATATTTCTGCATCGATTCTTCGCCCAAAACCGAGTTGAAATCTCCTAGAATCACCATTGGTAGTTTCAGCCCTGGGTTGATGGCGTTAATGTAGCTCAGGGTGCGTGTTGCGCCGAGATTCCTGGCTGCAGGATTACTCACATGTGCGTGGGTGTTCAGCACCATGAAAGTTGCCCCAGTGGTGGCTTCTCTAAGCTTCACCCATCGCACATGCCGATTATGCGTTGCCCCAGCCTCACCGATTTTAACGACCTGCTTGGCGCCAGAGCCGATCTTGGCAAACTTAGCGGTCCTGAACGCGATGGGTTGGGCCGTGTTGGTCTCCACCCAGGTGTATTCATCGAGCGCGTCAACCAGAGTGGACCGTTGTAGCTCGGCGGAGTTGACCTCTTGGAAGCCAATCACATCCGGACTCATATCGGATATCAAGCCCAACACACCCGGCCCTCTGGTCGACCATTTGAACATTTCACGATATTTACCCAGCCCGTCCGCCTCCCCGGTATAGGTGGTGTGTTTGACGTTGAAACTCATAACAGAGACCCCGCCTAGGCTTGAGGTGTCCTGATTGATCGGATGGGTGCCTTGGCAAGGATTAGACGCCACCGCCGCGACTGTCAAAGGCATCAACACCATTGCCACTGGGATAAGTCCCAGCGGTGATAGCAGAGCGAAGACCAAGACTCCGATGATGATTGCTTTCATGTTCCAATCCGTCAGAATTTCAGCTAGAGTGCTCCGGCCAACGCCCCTTGGGTCCATGCCAGGTTCAGCTCAAGCCAGTGCAAGATCGTTTGGACCCGGAACATTCGCTCCCCCACGATCCACAACGCACGCCCTCGTTCTTGGCGTGCCCAGCCGGTGACTGTGTTTCTGGCTATCTCGCCCAGGCCGAGCATTTGTTCCAATTCGTCTGCGACTTGCGCATCCTGTCCGAGCAGCACCTTGGTGTCTGCCAGGTGCAGCAGGTCTTTGGCGATTGCCGCTTCCTGTGACCCGGCATCACCCACACTGACTAGATCAGATGGCTTGTGGCCTATCGCTATCTGGATATCGCCATCTCTTCGTGACAGGCGCAGATCAGCATCAAAGGATTTCACTGCGTCAACGCCGAGGCGCATCTGCTTCCAGCACTCGTCTCGCACTACGATTCTCAAGTCCCCCGTTGCGCTGGCTTCACGCATCGCCCTGGCCCAAGAGTTCAAGCACAGCAGCGCCATGCCGGTCGCTTCCTCACCCAAACCTTCCAGCCGGGAAAGGCTCAAAGAGACAATCGGGGCGTTCCAGTCCAGCTTGATCGTGGTTTCCTGGTCGAACAAACCGCCCAGCGCCCCAGTAACCATCGACCCCAAAGCGTCACGGAGCAGCCTGGTCTCATCGATAAATTGCTGCTTTCCCGAATAGCGCAACTGCCCGATCAGTTCGGGGCTGGGTTCGTCTAAGGCTCTCCACAACTGGGTGATGGTGGTCGGACGCATCATGGAAGCGCCGTCTGCAACACCGGTCAGCTGCTTCAACGTATAGTCCACCGCATGTTCTTCCACCGGGCCGAAAGGCACCGGGGACCGACCGATTTTTTGGCTTCCCACCATTCCACGTAGCAGCGTCAACCATCTGGCGAACACAGTGTTGCACCGTGCAACTTGCTCCTGTGTCGGCAATGACTCCCAACCGACCATGAGCGGCCCAAGTTCCAGCGGGTTGATCCTGTTGGCCAAGCCTTGCCCGATGGCTATCGGCTCAACCCCGAAAAAGCGGCACAACGCCTCATACTCATCCTTGACATCACCCACAATCAGACTTCTCACCCCGAAGTAGGCCATACGGATTATGATCGCCTTCACTAGCGCCGATTTCCCCCTTCCCGGCGACCCGAAAATCCAAACATTCGGATTGTTGACTGGCATCGTCTCGTCCAGCACCCAGCCCACCGGGTCGAAATAGAAAGCGGCTCTGGAATCCCAGTCCATGCCCATCTGGGCACCGTGCGGTTTCATTCCTGGCGCGGCCACAAACGGCCAGAGCACTGGAGCTTGGTCCGAAGTCATCCGGTACTGTGCCACGGGAGGCCATGATGGAGCCCAGCCCGCCTGCGGCACCATCCGGCCCCGTGCGGGCCGCTCCGCAAACAGCCGCTTCGCTCGTTCCTGTTTCGCCGGGGACTCTATCTTTGGAAAATCGGCTCCGAAATCTTGCAGTAACTGCGCTCCGCTGCGACCCTTAGCCTTCCTGGTCTTCATCAGTATCCCCGCCTCAACGTTATGCCCACAGGAACCGTGGATGCCGCGAAAGCGACGTCTTGGGCCAAGTCCAGCCGTAATGGGCTAAACCCCGCTGAGCGAATGGACGAGTCCAACCGTCTTCCAAACTCTGCGATAGGCATCGAGTTAGGCACAGTCACCGTGGCAATCGCGTAAGGCCGGATCATTGAGTATCCCTGGGTCACTTTTTGATCCAAAGCACGGGTTCGGTTCATCGCATTCTGCTCGGCGGCACGAACACGCCGCCCCAGTTTCTCGTTGACTCCTTCAGCCATGTCAGCAGTCGCTTCAGCTGAGCGAATCTTGCGCTGGGCTTTCGCAAGGTCCATCATCGGGAACGACACCATCAAGCACCGACGCTCTCCGCGCTCGGCGGGCATCAACACTGGGGCGAGAGCACCGAGCACCCCGCCTGTGCCTGGCAGCCTTATTGTGTCACTGGCGCTCCACCATGCGTCGTGCTCGTAGTGACGGATCGCTAAGCCAGCTTGACTCGGCCCTGCCAAAGGCCATTCCACACCTGTGCGAACCTTCGGATTGACTTCGGCTTCTGCCTGAGCCATCACCAATTGTGCCCTGTCTCCAGGGGCGAAAGCGGTACGCCATACCTCAGCCAGTTCAGCAGAACTCAGCCAATCAACCTGTTCCATCCTCATTCCGTTTCGCGCTTTCGCTTCCAACTCATCCATGATCATTCGCATAGCGCGGACCCTGCCCTCAAACCCGCTGGCGAATTCTTTGGCTTCTTTGCGGAGCTTTTCGTCGGTGACGGTGAACGTCACGAACGCCTCAGTGCGCACTCCGAACGCCGCGACCGTTTCAGCAACGTCGTCACTGATCCGCCTCAATACATCCGGGGTTCCAGCATTGGTGTGACGCCGCACGTAAGCTTGCCGTTCAGCGCCGTCGTCGGGCACTGTGCGGACAATGAACATAACCTCGTCGATCAAACCGCCCCGCCCCGCCGCGTTGAGCAATTCGACAAGCCCCTGCCCCATCAAGGCCCGCTCCATAGAATCAGCCATCGCCAAGCCCGGATGCACCAACCTGGCCGTCGCCGCCCAAGTGCGACTGGCATGATTCTGGATGATCGCCACCCTGCTTCTACCCACCAACGGCCCGTCATGAATTTCTAGCGCCGACAGCACCCCCGGCATGTCGATCCGCTCATTGAATTCCCCACGCGCAGCATCGCTGCGCCATAGCGTCCACTTAAACACAATCCCGACTCCAAACAACACAACGGCTCCGAGCCATCCGAGCGCGGAACGCCCCCTGATCGGCACTACAATCAAAAACACCGCAATGGCGAAAAACACTGCGCCTAAACCAAGCCACGCCGGATTCTTTTGGTTCACACCGAAAAGCAGTGGCGACAACGAAAGCACCACCCCGACGATCTGAGCGCCGCTCAAGCCGAAAAACATTCCCGAGCGCTCAGGGGAATACTCGCTATACACCGGACTGTTCACAAGATTCCGCCCGGCTCATCGAGTCTCGACGGGGAGAGTCGGCCAGGCTCGTCTTGCCCCAAATCAGCCAATAACTGCCGCACAAGCTGGGAGTCAGCATCATCATGTGGTGCTGTGCCTGACTCAGGACTCATGGCTGTTGAGGGCGGCGCCGTTGTTGGGGCACCTGGCCCGCCAAGTGTTTCTTGTTTGGCCGGTTCAGCGGCATCTATGCTTCCTGCCACGTTCGATGTCGAACTCGTAACACTGGTCGTCGATGCGTGGTGAGCGCTATTTGCGCTTGAACCTGACACCTCGCCAGACTCAGCCTCTCCAACGGCACCAGCAGACGCCTTCTCACCAACCACGCCATCCGGCTTCGGCATCCAACCGGTACCAAAATCATTAGCCAGACCCTCTGTGGAATCTTTTCCTCCGGCGCTGCCCGGTGCCGAACTTGACGCCGCACCCAGCACAGCACCAACGGCTGCACCCTCCGGTCCTGCTGCCGCGCCAGACTCAGCCCCTTCGGCAGCGCCACCAGCCACACCAGCAGCAGTCTCCCCACCAACCACGCCATCCGGCTTTGGCATCCCACCACCTGCCCGCAATCCGTCAACCTCAGACTCGCTAAAAGGCCCACCCTGATTGGGCTGGCCTGGCTGAAACTTCGGCTGGCCATCACTTTGCGAATTGACCCCTCCAGGCGCAATCCCTTCTTTCGGCTCCCAGCGCTGAGTCGGATGGCCCACCCCTCCTTGCCCGGTGAGGTCAGTGCCTAACGCGGCAGCCTGCATCCCGAATTTTGAGAACCCCTCCATGCCTTTCCCGAGCGCCGCTCCCGCCAATCCCAGAACTTTCCCGACGCCACCTAGCCCTGTTGCCGCTTCTGACATCTGCTTGCCGAATCCCGCCTCACTGGACCGTTCACCAGCAGACCTCCCGCTTGAGTCGGCAGACGCCGCTGTGGACGGCTCGTTCTTCTTCCCGCGCAAGAAATCAGAGA
>JAIRXX010000049.1 GCA_031268065.1 Propionibacteriaceae bacterium | reverse complement strand
CAAGCTCAGTCATAGTGGGATTCTCCTTCTCCGGGCAGACTTTCGAGGTGCATCGGTCATTGGAATTGGCCCACGCCCGGGGGGCGTTCACGGTGGTGGTCACCGGAGTGAAGAACTCGCCGGTGGCGCGGTCAGCCGATGTCGTCCTGCTGGCCAACGCGCGGGAGTCGCCGCTGCGCGTGGGAGCGCTAGCCAGCCGGATTGTCCAATTGGCGATCGTCGACTTCATCTTTGTGCGGGTCGCCCAGCTTTGCGAGTCGAATGTGAACACCGCTGTCGAAGCGTCAAAGGACGCAGTGCGCACCCAAAAACTCAACACCCGGCAAGACCAATGAGACCAAGGAGTTAACAATGGCAACAAGAACAGTGACAATCGCGGCCAAGGTTGGGCTGCACGCCAGGCCCGCCGCGCTGTTTGTGCAAGCGGTAAACGCGATTGGGCATCCGGTGAGCATCGCCAAGGCGGGCGGGACGCCGGTGGACGCCCGATCCATTCTGGCGGTAATGGCCCTGGGTGCGCAGCAGGGCGACGAGGTGGTGCTGACAGCCGAAGGCGAGAACGCCGAGGCAGGGCTGGACCGCCTGGCAGACATGCTCGCCGAACTCGACCAGGAATGACCGTGGCTGGCATCCTGCGCGGTCTGGGCGTCAGTCCGGGAGTGGCGGTAGGCCCGGCGGTGATCGTCTCAGACCAAGCGCCCACCCTGCCCAACGAGCCTGCCCCCAGCGATGTCGCAGCCGAATTGGCCCGAGTCGATGCGGCGTTGGAAGCCGTGGCCGGTGGCTTCGACGCCCGCGCCGCTGTCGCGCCTTTGAGCGCCCGCCCCATCCTTGAGGCGTCCGCCATGATGGCGCGAGACCCTGGGCTGCGGACTTCCATCGAAGCCAAACTGGCAGCGGGAATCGGGGCGGCCCATTCGGTCACCGCCGCTTTCGACGAGTTCGCCGCTATGCTGCTGGGCTTGGGCGGATACATGGCCGAGCGCGCAACAGACTTGGCAGACGTGCGCGACCGCACGGCGTCCCGGCTGCTCGGCCTGCCGGAACCGGGGCTGCCGCAACTGACCGAGCCATCCATCGTGGTCGCCCGCGATCTGGCGCCCGCCGAGACGGTGGGGCTAAACCCCAAGACCTGCTTGGCGATTGTCACCGAGGCGGGCGGACCCACCAGCCACACCGCAATCCTGGCAAACCAGCTCGGCATCCCCGCGGTTGTCCGCGTACCCGGCGCCATCGCGTTGGCGCCCGCGACAATCTTGGCGGTGGACGGCTCAACGGGCGAAGTGGTGGCCGACCCAGACGCGGAGACGGTGGCGGCACTGGACGATAGACGCCGCCGACGTACGGCAGCGCTGGGAGCGGTTGGTCCGGGCGCCACCGCAGACCAGCGGCCCGTGCCGCTGCTGGCCAATATCGGAACCCCCGAGGACGCCGCCCGCGCAGGCGTTCAGCCCGTTGGGGGTTCCGGCCTGTTCCGCACCGAATTCCTGTTCCTGGACCGGGAAACGGCACCCACCCTGGAAGAGCAGGCGGGAATCTACCGCCAGGTCTTTGAAGCGTTCGGCCAGCGCCGCGTTGTGGTGCGGACCTTGGACGCGGGCGCGGACAAACCGCTGCGTTTCGCCGATTTGGGGCCGGAAGAAAATCCTGCCCTGGGACGGCGGGGGCTGCGCCTGGCGATGGAGCGCCCGGACTTGCTTGACACGCAACTGCGGGCGCTGAACCTGGCCCGCGAAGCCACTGGCGCCGACGTCTGGGTGATGGCCCCGATGGTCTCCACCGCCGCAGAGGCGGCTTGGTTCGCTGACCGCGCCCGAAGTGCGGGACTGCCCAAAGCAGGGGTCATGATCGAGGTTCCGTCGGCGGCGATCCGGGCACGCCAAATCTTGGCGGAAGTCGACTTCGCCTCGCTTGGCACCAACGACCTGTCCCAATACACTTTCGCCGCCGACAGGATGCAGGGCGGATTAGCCACCTTGTTAAGCCCGTGGCAAGGCGCTCTGCTCGACTTGGTTGCCTCGGCGGCTGAAGCCGGAAGCCAACTCGGCAAATCCGTCGGGGTGTGCGGCGAAGCCGCTGGCGATCCGCTGGCAGCCCTGGCGTTGGTCGGTCTGGGCGTAACCTCGCTCTCGATGGCGCTCGGCAAGGTGCCCGGCGTCCGAACCGCCCTGTCGCTCCACACATTCCAACAGTGCCGCGAATTGGCGCAAGCTGCCCGCAGCGCCGACTCTGCCGAAACGGCCCGCGCCGCCGCGCTAGCGCTAGCCGACCCGTTGCTGGCCGACATCCTTTAGCCAACTACAGAAAGACCAATTTTCGCCGCAAAAGCGACACCTTCACGGTAAAGGTCCGTCAGCATAGCGTCACTCGCCGGAGTCCGAAGAAATGACCCCGTGTTGGGGCCAGCGGTGTTTGAGCTTGCGATAGATCAGGTGCCCTCTTGGAGGGCTGCGGATGGTTCGATGCGAGTGGCGCGGATTGCGGGTACAAGCCCTGCCGCTATGCCCAGTGCGGTGCCTGCTACAGCGGCGACCGCTATGAGTCCGGTGTCTAGAACTGGCGTCCATTGGTTGGATGCAGCGAGAGTGACGACGGCGCATACGCCTGCGCCTGCGCCTGTGAGCCCGCCGAGGAGGCCGGTGATAGCGCATTCGGCCAGAAGCAGCAAGGCGATCTGACCGCTTGTCGCGCCGAGTGCCCGACGAAGACCTATCTCACCTTTTCGTTCCATCACCGACAGCGATGTCGTGGCGGCAATAGTGAGCGCACCGATTCCTGCCGCGATCAGGCCCAGCGCCAAGAAGAGAGTATTGACATCGGATGATAAGCGGTCTTGGAGGGTGCCTCCGGCACTCGGGGAACTAATGACCAAGCTTGTTGGATTAGTCGGATTCAGCGTGAGTGGTAGCTGTTGACCGACAGTCAGCCCTGCACCCACGTCGATTCTGATCTGCAGTTCGGCAACCGATGTCAAACCTAGCCGTTGGCGGGCTGCGCCCTGCGGGATGATTACAGCGGATTCCAGTTCGGGGTGACGTTGCATCCCATTTACAATTCCGATGACGGCGTAAGGCTCGTCGTTGATGAAGATTGCTTGCTGGATATCGAGGCTGCGAACTCCGAGAATTTTGGCAGCGGCTGCTCCGAGAACCGCAACGGGCTGGGCTGTGGAATCCTGGAACGTATTGATAAACGCTCCTTGCTGTATCTGTCCGGAAATCACATCGAGCAAACCAGCAGAGACAGCGACGACGGTTGGTGCGCTTCGAGGCAAGGCTGTCGGATCGTCAATAGAGAGCGCGGTAACTGTCCGCACACGGTCGGATACGTCGGTCAACGCCCCCGCGCTGATGACTCCGTTAAGACGAGATGTACGCTCTTCGGCGTCCCACGGGATTGCTCCCGATGAGGTGGGCTGATCGGCTTCAGTGATCTTGGGTTGGACTAGGACATGGGTCGCGGCTACCGAGTCGAAGGTTGCGGAGATTT
>JAIRXX010000103.1 GCA_031268065.1 Propionibacteriaceae bacterium | reverse complement strand
GGACTCGGAGATGGCGGTTTCACAAGATTCATCGTCGGTGGTCACGATGGAACTTCTGATCTTGGTCGGCCTGCCTCTCTTGGGCCGCGCCAATATAAGCTTCGGGCTAGTTGGCCGGGTTGGGCTGTTGCCGCTGTCAGCCTGCTCGCCATAGCTTGTGCCGGTGTCCTGGACAGCGGGTTCCTTGCTAGGGCAGGGAAATGACGCGGGTGCCACGATAGTGGTGACTAATTGCGAAACCTTGGCCGAGTTGGACCAGGCTCAGGTGCAGTGTGCGGATGAGCCGGTTTTGGTCGTCTCGCCTGACGATGGTGCGGAACTGGTAGCTGGCCAGCTAGTGGAGATAGAGCTTGTGGAAGACGAGTCGGTCCAAATCCAGGTTCCGGCCCGGCACCTGGTGACAGATGAATTGAGATATGCCGGGGTGGTGTTGATCCCACCGGTGGACGCGCCGTGGGCGAGCCAGGCGGAGTGGATTGATTTCAACTTCGTGGTGCCCGTCGATGGCGTCGAGTATGACAACCTTCTGGCTGAGTTGGCCCGCGACGCGCCCTCGGCGTCAGTGGACACCCAAGTGGGGGATGCATCGACTAGGACGTTTTTCCAACAGCAGCGCAGTCTGCTGTTTACCTCGACCGTTGTGGGGATGCTTTTCTGTTTGTTCTCGTTGGTCCTGGCTGGGCTAAGCATGGGTCAAGATCAACTCAGATCAATCACCGCTCTCCAACTTGTTGGAGTGGCGCGGCCCCGGCTGCGGGTGGCCATGTCCTTGAGCAAGGCGCTGCCCGTGGCGGTTACCGCTGGTGGTGTCGCCCTGGCTGCTGGTCTAGGTGGCCAGGCGCAGCTCGCCACGTTCGGGATGGGGCCAGCCTTAAACTCTGCCCTGTGGGCGCAAGCCATAGTAGCGGCGGTGGTCGGCGTTCTGCTGTCGGCTGGCACCGGTGCCCTGTTGATTGGAAAACTTGACCTTGCCAAACCTGACGCCAGAGAGTAGCCAGTTGTTCAGGCATGTTCGCGCTCGTTGTACCTTCACCATCGTCCGCCCAACGTTAATCTGACAGACCAGAGCAGGGCGACCTTGCCAGCCTGTTGGCCCCCAAAGGCGCCTACTACCGCCTATACATGTCCCAATTCGCCGGTGCAAACGAAGACGCCGCCTGAGCCATGAAGTGGCGCTGCTGGCGACAAATTGCCTCATCCATTTTGCTAGCAGGCCGCGATCACGTACGAATGATCGATTCGATCAGCGCTGCCAGCGTTTCTGCGTCGCCTTCTACCGTGCCCTGCATGTATCGCTCATAAACGTCTTGTCAGTGGGTGGATTTAGGCTAAGCCGATAGCCACGTTCGAGTGCGAGGGTGCGGACGAACTCACGTTGGGTCCGGCCATTGCCTTCCCGGAAAGGATGCAAGAAGTTTATCGAGTCCAAAATCTCAGCCAGGTGCCTCGCTACTGCGGGCACCGTATTATCAGCCTGCCGGTATGCCCCGATCAACGCATCGACATGAGCGAATCCTGTGGAGAAAGCGGCAACGATTAGAAATTGCTTGCCCTGCTTGCTGATCTCTACTCTTCGGAGCTGTCCCGCCCACTCGTAGAGGTTGGCGAAGAGGGCGCGATGGATTGTGAGCAGCGACAAGGCAGACTTGACCTGGATCGGATGCCGCCCAAGCTCTGCGAGGCGAGCAGCGGTTTCCAGCGCTTCAGTGGATGACAACGTTGCCTGGTCCGTGATGCCGAGCTTGTTACGGAGAACGCCGGTAGCCGGATCGGTGTAGATGAAGTCGGGATCGTCGTAGCGGTAGTCGTGGGTCACGCGAGTTCCTCGACCAGGGTGGGCAGTTGGCTGAGGGAGACCTCTTTGGCCAGGTAAGCGCGGTAGAGGCGCACGAGTTCAGCGGTTGGGATGAAGCCCTCGAACATCGTTGATCCCAGAGCGTCAGCCGCGACATCAAGCGTTTCGCGGTCTGGGAACCGGACACCCATGATGGTGAGATCGGCATGGTTGACATCAATTGGAGTAAATGCCATTGGTGTACCCTCCCATCCTGATTTTCCGACCGACGCATCCAGAGGTCTGCTCGCGTCGAAACTGTCCTAATCAGGATATCGGAATGAAAGACCGAGTTCGCGCTGGCCAGTCTGCGCCAACAGTATCCGTACCCAGCCGACTGTTCACCAGCCACGACTCAAACGACGTCATGCGGTTATCCACCCGTCATCTGGGCATCGACCGAGGAAGGCTGGTCCCGGCCCGGAGCCAGAGCTGACCGCCAAGGGCACCTACTACCGTCTATACATGTCCCAATTCGCCGGTGTAAACGAAGACGCCGCCTGAATTGGAGTGGTTGCTGCAAAGTGAATCGGACTGCTGACTACGAGTGAATCCGACTGCTAGCTTCCAGTGAATCCGACTGCTAGTATCGAGTGAATCCGACTGTTAGGAGGACGGTTTGAGTTACGCGCCTAGGATCGTGGATCGGCCTTTGGCCGAACTGTTGCGGGAGTTGCCAGCCGTCGCCTTGGAAGGTGCCAAGGCGGTGGGCAAGACGCGAACTGCCGAGCGGCTCTCCAAAACAGTGTTTCCGTTCGCCAGCATCGGGGTGGCCCAAAATGCCGCTGCCGGGCCGACAGTTGTCCGCGATGCGCCACCCCCGGTCTTGATAGACGAGTGGCAGCGCGGTCCTTGGATTTGGGACGAAGTGCGGCAGTGGGTTGACCGTGACCCAGCGCCTGGCCGCTTCATCTTGACTGGCTCGGCTGCGCCCGTCGGCACGCCCATTCACTCCGGGGCGGGGCGCATAGTGCCGCTCCGAATGCGTCCGATGTCTTTGGCGGAACGGAACCTGGCTGAACCGGTGATTGGCCTTGGCGACCTTCTGGCAGGGCAAGGCGACTCGATTGGCGGTGCCACTGGGGTCGGGCTGAGGGATTATGTCGAAGAAATCACCGCGTCCGGGTTTCCGGGGATACGGTCACTGGGTAGCCGTGCCCGCAAATATGAGCTAGACGGCTATGTCGAGGCGGTGGTGACCCGTGAATTCAACGATCAGGGCCATCCGGTTCGCAGGCCCGAGGCATTGCTGGCGTGGCTGCGGGCATACGCTCTTGCCACTGCCTCCACTGCCGCCTACACAGCCATTGTTGACGCCGCCACTCCAGGCCAAGGCGACAAGCCGTCTAAATCTGCGACCGCCGCATACCGTGACACATTGAGTTCGCTGTGGTTGCTGGATGATGTCAGCGCCTGGAATCCGGTGTTTTCGGGCCTCCAGACGCCGTTGGCTCGGTCTCCCAAGCATTTCCTGGCTGATCCCGCACTCGCCGCCAGGCTGCTGCGCCTGACTGGGGAAACGCTGGTGGCGGGGTCGCGTTTGCAGCCAACAGGCCCACAGGCGGGGTCGCTGCTCGGCCGGATGTTCGAGGCTTTGGTCGCGCTAAGTTTGAAGACTTACGCGCAGGCCAACGATGCCGAGTTATTCCATCTGCGCACCGCCAACACGGGGCATGAGGTCGATTTCATCGTGGAGCGCGGCACCGATATCGTCGCCATTGAGGTCAAACTTGCTCAGTTCGCCAGCGAACATGATGTTAGGCATTTGGAGTGGTTGGCGAGGCGTCTCCCAGACCGACATGTTGAAAGGGTTGTGCTGACAACGGGGCAGCAGGCGTTCACCAGGTCAGATGGCATCCATGTCATGCCTGCTGTGTTGCTGGGGCCATAACCGCCAACCCCGGTCAAGGGGGTTTCCCCTTGTCGCTACGGCCCGGACGAGCCGTTGATCGACAGAGCGTCAGCGGCGACACGGGAAACGGGACTGAAATTGCAAACATCCGGTTGGATTCGTTGCAAACATCCGGTTGGATCTGTTGCAAACATCCGGCTGGAGAGGTCAGCGTGGCAGACCTCAAGCGTTCCGCCGAACTCACCAGCGATCTGCTAGACCCAGCGGCAATGGCAGCGGCATGGCAGTGCTGTCGCGCTTATCAGCCTGGTCTCGCAGACCGCCAGCCGTGAGAAGCAGGGCGTTAATTGCAAGTGAATCAGAGCGCTAACTACGAGTGAATCCGACTGCTAGAAATGCGGTTTGGGCTGCGCGACAAGGGCTTTTGCCCGAACTGCCGCAAGAGTTGCCAGCCATCGTCTTAGCAGGGTGCCAGAGCGTGTTCCCTCCTATCGTCTGTCGCCTGGGATAGACTCGCTCGGGTTGAGCTAGGGGCAACATCCGTGTTGCCCGTCAGCTTTAATGAATATTTATATAGGTGGGGTGCTATGAGTGGGGATTTCCGGCGTTTGGTGGCCGAGTTGCGGCAGGTTAGCTTTTCGTATCACATGTCGGCTGAGACGGTGGTGGCGCTGCGTGAGGTGAGCATAAAACTGTTCGCCGGGGAGTTGACCTGCCTGTTGGGCGCCAGCGGTTCCGGGAAGAGCACCTTGCTGAACCTTTTGGCAGGCTTGGACGTGGCGGAGGCTGGGCAGGTCTTGGTCGATGGTCGAGACGTCACCGCGATGAGCGACAAGGAGCGGACAGCGAACCGGCTGACCCGGATCGGGATGGTTTTTCAGGAGAACAATCTGATCGCGCAATTCAGCGCCCGGGAGAATGTCGAGTTGATCTTGCGCTGCCAGCAGAACCCGCGTCCGCGAGAAGTTGCGCTGGAACTCTTGGCTAGTGTCGGGATCGAAGAGTTGGCGGAACGCCGCCCAGCGGACATGTCCGGAGGACAGCGGCAACGGGTCGGGATAGCCAGGGCTTTGGCAGGTGACCGGCAGCTATTGCTCTGTGACGAGCCGACTGGGAATCTAGACCAAAAAAATGCCAAGCAGCTATTCGCGGCATTGCAGGAACTGGCCAGCTTGAAGAATATTTCCGTGTTGGTGGCAACCCATGATCAGACGGCGCTGCCTTTCGCTGACCGGGTTTTGCGGATGAGCGACGGCGAATTGCGGGAAGACGGCTGATGCGGCATAGCTGGATTCTCTCGGTCGCCAGGCTCATCATCGTCAGCAGACCTTTCCGGGGCCTGGCGGTGAGCGTCTTCGTCGCCTGCGTACTGGTGACCCTGGCCTCATTCGCTGTCGTTTCTATGTCGCTCAGCCCCGGACAGCGGGCAGAAGAACGCCTGGGCGCGGCGACGGCGAAGATTCAAGATGACGATATGCCGTCAGTGGAGCCTTACGGGGAGTTAGGCGGGCCGACAGACTGGCTGCGGTCCATAATGGCTCCCAGCGAACAAGTCTTGATGGCTCTCGAAGCCCATCCGCCGCTGCGGCTTGGAAATGGCGAGGTGAGCTATGTCTCCTACGCCGAACTGCCGATGCCCTCAGCTGCGACGACCGGCAAATTCGTCTTGCTTGACGGTAGTTGGCCGAGTCGGACCGGTGAGTGCTTGGCATCACCGAGCGTCACACTTCCCGTTGCCCCGACCGCGGGCGAATGGGAACTGACGATAGTCGGCACTGCCCAACTGAAGTATTATCCGCTGTTCCCGAGTCTTCTCTGCGCTCCAGGCACCTGGCAGACCTGGCAGGTGCCCGTCTCAGCCAGGGCAGATTTCGGGGAATACGCTGGTGTGTCTTTCTATCTCGTCGGGGGTGCCGAATTGGACTCGGCGTTGGAAGAATTCGCCCCGCCGAGAGAACTCTCCATGTGGCACAGCATGGATGTCAGAGCCAAGATTTTGAGCGACACGAGCCGGGTCGGTGCTAACTCGCTGCTGATGGTCTGGGCGCCGTTGTTGCTGATTCCGTTGATGGTCGGCGCGGTGGCTGGCGGCCTGCTGGCCCGCTGGGCGGCGCGGGTGAATCAACTGCTTTGGCAAGTCGGAGTCGGGCGTCGGGCGGTGCGGCTGCTCTTCGTCTTCAGCGTGCTGCTCTCCAGCCTGGCCGCCGGAAGCTTGGGCGCGGCTGCCGGGTTGGTCGCTGGCTGGGCGCTTAGCCCGTTGCTCCAGATGCTGAACGAAGACATGCCGTTGAGCGATTTAGCGGCGGACCTGCTGCCCGGCTCGCTCGCTGTGCTGGCGATAGTGATCGCCAGTGTGCTGGTGACCGCTGTCGGCTGCTCGCTGAAAGGACGGCGGCGCTCCAGGAGCGAGTCTGGCGGCTTGCTGTCCAGGGCGGGCCGCTGGCTGGCCGGGCTGCTGCTCGTAGCGTCGGTCATCACTGCGGCTCTCGCGGGCGTGAGCATGTGGTGGATCATCGTCGGCTCACTGCTGATGGTGGCTGCTGGCGCGGCGCTCGCACCGACAGCGCTTAATTTCGTGGCCGCGAGGCTGAGCCGGAAGAATCCTGGCTCTTCGGCGCTCGCCGGACGTATCCTCTGCGACGAGCGCCGGCATTGGCAGACGACGGTGGCTGGCCTGGCGGCGGTGCTTGGCACCATCGCCACTCTCTTCGTCATCCCAGCGGCTACGGTGGCATCGCTGCTTCCCTACTTCTCGGCCTATGTCCCGGCGGGGGTAGTGATGCTGGAAGTGAGCCAGCAGGACATGGAAGATTTGCGGCCAGAGACCATTGCCGCTTTCGAGAGCGATATCGGCGTTTCCCAGCCGATGCGGGTGACGACGGCGCTCGTCGTTCCCGAACGGGGTCAGGTGTACTCTTTCGAGACCGTGGACGATTTGGAAGTCGCTGTCGGCCCGCTGTCACCTGCACAGCGGGATTTCCTCACCGCCGGGGGTATACTCTCCCCGCAGATACATGGAACAGCCGAGTTGCGGCTAGCGCTTCCAGATGACTCCGTCATAGACGGGCAGGTGATGAACCTCACTTTTGCCACAGACCGGCGTTACCAGATCGAGTGGTTCTCACTGGTCTCGGCCATCCCGGAGCAATACCGCCAGGAGGGCAGCGTGGCCCAATACTTGCTCTACACCGGGCTAAGCCCGAAACAGGACGAACAGGCTCGGGAATGGCCGAATGCCACTGGTCGCTCTGCGGTTTTCCTGCTAGCGCATCGCGCCGACGCTGAATTCCGGCTCCCGCTCGGGGTGGGGCTGAGCCTGGCCGGGTTCGGGCTGCTGTTCTGCCCAGTGGTCTGGATGCTGCTGCGCCGCGAGGCCACCAGCCTGCGCCCGGTCCTGGCCTCGGCCATGACGGCTGGTGCCCCAGCCCGTTTTGGCTCGGGAACCCTGCTGGCGCTGGCGGCGACAGCAGTCGGGATCAGCGCGTTGATAGCGCTTGTGCAGTCGGTCGGCTATCTAATAGTGCTGGTCATCGTCTATCAGGGTGAGGTCTTCGACCCCTGGGGCATCCCCTGGTGGGTGCTGGGCCTCTACTTCGTCGGCTTGGCCGCCGGAGCCTTGTCCGGCTCAGCCCTGGCCTCCCGCCGCCTGCACCACCAAGAGATAAAAGCAACACTCTGACCCCCACAGGCTGAGGCATTCCGTTGCGAGCACCCGGTTGGATACGTACGAACATCAGTTGAGCGCCACAGCTTGTTAGCGGTGAGGAAATCCCAGGCAGTCGACGCCACGGGTTCAGTCGGTCTCTTGGTGGCGGAACTCAGAAGGTGTCATCCCAGTGTGCTCTTTGAACAGGCGGGCGTGCCAGCCGGAATAATCCATGCCGCAGGCCGCGAAGGCTTGGGTTATCGACAGGCCGGGGTCGCGCAGTTTGTCTTTCAGCCTGGACAGGCGGAAGGACAGCCGATATTCGTGCGGCGTCAGTCCTATGTGTTTCTTGAATTCGCGGGCGAAGTGCCGTTTGGAGAAACCGGCGGCGGCAGCCGTCGCGTCTGCGTCGAAAGGCTCAAGCCAATGCGATTCTAGGTATTCGATGGCCCGCAGCACCTCGGCACGGCCTCGCACCACCTGCCGGGTCTGCATCACGGCGGCGACGAACGCGACATCGCCGTGCGCGTCCCGAAGGACGGGGAAGGCCGTGATGTCCTGGTAGAAGCCCACAAAGCCGACGGCGGGCAGGCTATGCCTGCTACAAATCTGTTTGATCGGCTGGGCAACCGCTGGGAATTGGACACTCCGGCCCGTGAATGCGTCCAGCCACCCGCCGAGGCGCCCGCCATCAATGACTGTCGGGTCGGTCAGCACATTGTAGCGGCCAACGATCCGCTCGGGGATGAGCAGAGAATCCCCCCCCCCCGGCTGTTTTGAACATGCCGACGAGTGCGCTGTTGACGAACAGGCTGGTGCCATCCGGGTGGAACAGGTTGACTGGGAACGGCAGCAGTTCGAGGAAGTAAGGCAACGAACTGGCATTGATCGGCACGTCGGGCAACGGGCGCACAGAATCGTGCTCAGCCCGCCCCAGCACAACATCCACGAGTCATAAGTGTACTCGTCGGCAACGCTGTCACCCGTAGCCAAGAGTCGCTGGCTCTGGACGTTCACGATGAGCCTCGCGCTGGCCCCGCCAGCCAGGCCACCGGTTCCGGCTCGGATGCATCTCCAACAGGGAAGGATGGCCGTATTCGGACTCTTCGTGTCCTCGCCGCCACTATTCGGGCCAGCGCGGCTACAGCTTAAATGATTAGGCGGTACTGCCAATCAGTCTTAAGGAGTCTCCCATGCGTCGCAGCTGTTCTCGCGCCCACTCCGGCGGCGCGGCGGTCATGGATAAAGCTCTGGGCGAAGTCATTTTCAAAACAGGAGGATTGTGATATGGCAAATGATTTACTTGGAGGACTAGGAAGCCTGGGCGGCCTTGGAGATATCTTGGGAGGCATTGCCAAGAATGTCATACCAAAAGATACTCCAGAGGGTAAGCTGCTCAACGCGCAGAGTAACCTTTCAAGTCTGCAAAAGCAAGAGTCTGAGTTATTGCTCGAAATTGGCAGACAGGCTTATGGGCAAAACCCGTCCATATGGCCGCAGGACAGCAAACTGAAGCTGGTGCAGCAAAACATCGCCGCTGCGAAAACGACGCTGACCGACGCGCAGGCGGCGCAAAAAGAAGCCGAGGCCGTCAAAGCCGCTGAGGATGCCAAGTGCCTTTGCCCTGAGTGTGGGCACAAGAATCCGGACGGGGTGAAGTTCTGCCAAGAATGCGGCTCGTCGCTGGACGCGAACCCGAGACACTGCGGCTCATGTGGCGCGGAACTCACCCCCGGCACGCGCTTCTGTGGCGGGTGCGGCGCCAGGCAGGGAGAAGCCTAGCGAGCAACGCTCGTACAGCGTCTTTAAAAATATCAACCAACTAAGAAAACAGTGTAAGAAAGATTAATAACATGACATTTTGTGGCAGTTGCGGAACCCAGGTGCAAGACGGGATAAAATTCTGCCCCGCTTGTGGAAATGAAGTCGCAGTGCAGGTAGTGGCGCAGCCGGGGCAGACATCGGCCCACACTCCAACGGGCGCGCCTGGTGTTCAAATACGGGACGAGGCTTGGGAAGCCCAAGAAGGCAAGGCCATGTCGGCATTCGCCTATGTCTTGTTCTTCGTCCCCCTGCTGACCGGAGAGCACAAAAAGAATAGCTTTGTCAGATATCATGCGAACCAGGGCACAGTGCTTTTCATCGTCACATTGGCCTGGGGGATCGCCTATTGGATACTCTCAGCGATACTCATCGCGCTGTTCTTCAACCCGGCGACATGGTACACCGGCGCTGGCTGGGGCGCTTTCGGCGTCATCACCATGATCTTGGGACTGCTGTGGCTCGTTCCTGCCATTTTGTGCGTGATAGGCATCGTTCATGCGGTCAAAGGCGATAGAAAACCTCTGCCCGTGATCGGGAAGTTCACGATCATAAAGTGAAGGAAGCGCGTTGGCAACCTATAAACAGCCCTGCATCCACTGCGGGGAAATGGTGGAACGCGATGCCCATTTCTGCCCCGCCTGCTACAGCCGTTCGCCGTTCGGCTATCATTGCCCGAATTGCCTGAAGCCGATGAAGCGCGGCAACGCCGTATGCCCCGGATGTGGCAGGCCAGGAGTCACGAACTGCCCCTACTGTGACCGACTGACCTTCGCGGGGAACGAGAACTGTGATTCCTGCGGGATGCCGCTCCTGATAAGTTGCGAGAACAAGCGCTGCCAGGAGCCTCAATTCTTTGAGAATCAGAGATGCACCGCCTGCGGGAAACCCGTCAAGAAGGCGGCGAAGCAGATCGAAGCGCTAAGGAAACGAGGAAGATAAGCGATGCTGCAAGCATTCACCCGAAATTATTCTGACAACAGCACCGACGCCGGGTTTCAGTTCACGTTCTACTGCGATGTCTGCAACGACGGCTACAAGTCCAGTTTCATGGAGAGCGCGACTTACAAGAAAAAAGGACTCCTGCGCGGAATCGGCCAGGGCGCGAGCATCATCGGCAGTCTGGTGGGCGGGCAACTATCCCAGTTGGGCTATGCCGGGGATAGGGCGTCAAACGTCCTCTCCCAGACTTTCGAGGGCAAGTCCCCCGAATGGCTCAAAGAACATGAGCAGGCGTTCACCCGTTGCCAGAACGAGGCGAAGGAACACTTCCACCGCTGCCCGTCCTGCAATAAATACGTCTGTGACCACTGCCACAACGAGGACGAGGGACTTTGCGTGTCCTGCGCCCCCCGGCAGGAGGTATACGTAGCCCAGGCACACGCAGCCGCTATGAAGCGCAACATCGACGAGGCCGGACAGTCCGCCACCGTCTGGCAAGGGCAGATCGAGAGCAAGACCACCATCTGCTCTGCTTGTGGCAAGCCAGCCGGAAGCGGGAAGTTCTGCAACAACTGCGGTGCGAGCATGGACTTGAATGCCTGCCCCAAATGCGGCGCGAAGAACGCCCTGACGGTGCGCTTCTGCAACAACTGCGGCGAGAATCTGCAAGTCGCCGCCGCGCCGAGTGGCAAGTGCGCGAATTGCGGCACCGACAACCCACCCGACACAAAGTTCTGCGGCGGCTGTGGAAACAAACAGGAGGTATGAGGAAATGGCATTTTGTACCGAATGCGGGACGAGCGTCCCCGATGATGTGCGGTTCTGCACCTCCTGTGGCAAGGAGAGAGAAGCTGCGTCAAATCCCCAAGTGACAGCAGTGGCAGCGGCGCAGGCTGTTGCCTCGCCGCCTGCGGTGGCCGCGTTTCCACGAGTGCCTCCGGCACCGATTCACCAAGGCGCAAGTGCTGAGCCGGGCGGTAGATACTCGGTAATAGGGACTTTGGGCTACATAGGGAATTTTATCGCGCAATGGAGCTATCAAAAAGGCGGCCAATGGATTCGGTCACGCTGGGTGTCGTCCCGGCAGAAGAGCCGGAGGGGCAGGATAAGTCTGCCTATGAGGTGACGCTGGCTTTCTTGTATTAGACCAGACTCTACGAGCCGGAAGCGATTCCAATGGGGTTTATCAACTCTTTGAGCGTTCTGTCAGCAAGGCGTGTGCTGTGATTTGCTGTTCTGCCCAGGTGGTTAGCAGGGGACGGAGCACGTCTTTTGGCTCGGATTGGTAGGCGGCCAGCAGGCGTTCGGCTTCGGCTTTCGTTGGTTCGTCGCGTTCTTGGCGGAGGGCTAGCACGGCTAGACCTAGCTGGCCTGCCAGGCGGGCGGCTCTAGCCCAGGGGGCCAGGGTTTCGGCCAGGTCGTCGCAGAGGGGGTCGCCGGTCAGCGGGATTTCCAGGGTGGCAAGTTCGGCCAGGCGGGTGGTCAGCCGGGGGTCGTCCGGGGTTTCCAGCAGGGCGGCCAGGTCGGCATCGCGCACTGCTGAGGGCGGCCAGGACGCGCAGGCCCGGACCAGGGGGAGCAGCGCTTCTTTGATCGGAGCGGCCAGCAGGGCTAGCGCGGCGTCTAGGGCGGCCTCGGGCTGGTAGCCGGACGGGTCTGTGGCCCAACTGCCGACGGTGGCCAGCGGGATCAGCGAGGCGCTGGCCTCGACCATAGGGTTGGAGATGATCTTCGCCAGGCCCGCCGGATATGCCGGACGACCGAGCAACGGGCCGAGGAAGACTCTAGAAAAATCGAAGTCGTTGACCGGGAAATTGTCCCAGAGGATCAGGTCGCGCCCGAAGCTCGCCCAGGCCTGCGCCACTTCTTCCTCGGTGATGTCGCCCACCACGACGTCACGCCCGGTCCACATCACCAGGGCGTCTTCCGGCAGGGTCTCGGCCAACCCGAGGCGGTAATCGCTGGCCTGACAGCCGGCGTAGTCAGTGGGGCAGATTTCGACGGGCGTGGCGATCCCCAGTCGGGCGCTGAGAAATCCGGCGAGGTCAGCGCAGAGCCGTCCGTGCGCCCGTCCCAGGCCAGACGCGCCTGCGCCGAAACGAGCCACGGCGGCAGGCTCGGTCAATACCGGCGGAATATCGTCGAAAAGCAGGGCGAAACGTCTCACCCCGGCCCCGGCCAATTGTCGGACTTTCCGGGCCAGCGCGTCCTGGTCGTCCGGGTCGCAGTAGCGCATCGACAGCCCCGGCGCCAGGCAGGCGGTGAACTCAATACCCCGCTGGCCAGCGTAGGCGGCCAATCCGGCGATACAGGCAAGCTCAGCCTCCGGGTATGGCTCGTCCCAGCGTTTGCGGTGATACGGGTCGTCCTTGGGCGCGTGGTAATAGCAGGACAGCCCCAGCGCCGGGTAGTAAGACAGCAGCCGCAACCGTTCAACCTGGCTCCAAGGCTTCCCATAAAAGCCCTCGACGACCCCAGCTTTCACAATGTCCCTTCCCGCATACGTGGAATCGTATCCACAGCCAGCTTCCAAGGCGCAATCCGGCTTAGAGGTCGCGCCGATAGGTGGTGGTCAAGTGAGCGGCCAGGCGCTGCTGGCAAGTGTGGCCAAGGGCCGCTCGCAGCGAGGTGCTTTTCGATATTGACGAAGCCATGCGGGCCACCGCCGAGGTCGCCCCGCTCAACGTGCTGAGCGGGGAAGCTCCCCGTCTTCTCGACGAGTGGCAACTCGTTCCCAGGCTTCGGTGATCTCCGCGCCGACTGCGTTGCGGTGATCCCGCTCGCCACGCTGGCTGGCTGACGCTGGCAAGACTTGGCCTGGTTGTCCGGCGACACCGCGGATACCGGAGCTTGGAGGTTTTAATGGGAGACGTGTTGGCACTGAATTTCTGCTCACATTGCGGGCGGAGCCGTTGCGCAATTGTGCGTACCGATGATTAACCCGCTCAGGCTTGCGGATTTTGGGGATTCGCTGGCGCGATTGGTGTTGCCGCGATTCGGTGCTATTGCCCAGCGGTGCGTTGGGTGATGCGACAGCCCGCAACGGGGGCGGGTGGAATCGTTGATCGGCGGGGTTTTCAGGCTTGATGCCCGCGTTTGCCGCTGAAAGCCGGGCCGGGGATGTCGCGGGGGGCCAGGCGGCGTCCGTCTCGGCTGGACGGTGCCGTCTCTGGTGGACTGCGGCGACCGTTGGTAGAAATTTTGGGGAAAGTGCAAGTCTGGGCGAAGGAGAGGGCGGACTTGCGTCGGTTGGGTTGTTGCAAGCCCGTTTGAGAACGGGTACATTCCCGCGTATGAGTGCGGAGACCCTTGCCAGATGGCAATTTGGCATCACTACCGTCTACCACTTCTTGTTCGTCCCAATCACAATCGCGCTGTCACTGCTTGTCGCAGTGCTGCAGACCTTGTGGGTCAAGTCGGGCAATGAGCGGTTCCTTCGGTTGACCAAATTTTACGGAAAACTATTCCTTATAAATTTCGCAATGGGCGTCGTCACCGGCATCGTGCAGGAGTTCCAGTTCGGTATGAACTGGTCTGAATACTCTCGCTTCGTCGGTGATATTTTCGGTGCGCCCCTAGCTTTGGAAGCTCTCATCTCGTTCTTCCTAGAGTCCGTATTCCTCGGAATCTGGATCTTCGGATGGGACAGGCTTCCCAAGAAAGTTCACCTGGCCACGATCTGGCTAGGTTCGATCGGTACGTTAATCTCGTCGATGTTCATCTTGATCGCCAACGCCTGGATGCAGAATCCAGT
>JAIRXX010000332.1 GCA_031268065.1 Propionibacteriaceae bacterium | reverse complement strand
CAGCCTCTCCCTGGAGACTAAACGGGTCCAGTTCACCCCCGACCTGATGCCCGGAGATGTGACCGGCTCGCTGATCTATGACGCCCAGGCTGCCCAATTCGATTTCCGCCCCGGCCCGGTGTTCACCAATCTGCTGCTAGCCGATGAGATCAACCGCACCCCGCCGAAAACCCAGGCTGCCCTTTTGGAGGCGATGGAAGAGCGGCAAGTCACCACAGACGGTGTGGCGCACCGGCTGCCAAACCCGTTCATGGTAATCGCCACCCAGAATCCGGTCGAATACGAGGGCACCTATCCGTTGCCCGAGGCCCAACTTGACCGCTTTCTGCTGAAGCTCCAATTGCCGCTGCCACCCAGGGACGACGAGATCCAGGTGCTTTCCCGGCACGCCTCCGGCTTCGACCCGCGCGATCTGGCCACTGCGGGCATCGGCCCGGTCACCGACGCGGCCCAACTGTCCGAGGTGCGCGGGCAGGTGAGCCGGGTGCGGGTGGACTGGCCGGTCCTCGGCTATATCGTGGACATCTGCCGCGCCACCCGCGCCGCGCCGTCGGTATCGCTGGGTGCTTCGCCGCGCGGGGCGACAGCGTTGATGAAGGCGTCTAGGGCTTGGGCGTGGCTGAACGGGCGCGATTTCGTCACTCCCGACGATGTCAAGGCGCTCGCTGTGGCCACCCTCAACCACCGCATCCAGGTACGCACGGAGGCCCAGATGGATGGCACCACGGCGGCTTCCATCATCGCCAACACGCTGGCGTCGCTGCCCGTTCCCCGCTGAGGCTGGTCGCCAATGGCTATTTCGGGACGGGTGCCGCTGCTACTGGTGGTCGGTTTATTGCCGACTATCTTTTGGCCGGTCCCAATGGTCGTGATCGGCTGGGTGGCATTGGTCGCAGCGGTGTGCTGGTTGGACTACGCCTTGGCTGTCCCGCCGAACCGGCTGCGTATAGTCCGCGATCTGCCCAGCAGCGTGCGGCTGACTGAAGCTGCCACTTCCCGGCTCACCCTCACCAATCCGACCCGGCGGCGGGCGCGTATTTTTGTCCGGGATGCCTGGCCGCCGAGCGCGGCGCCGGTGGCCAGCCGTCCCAGGTTGGTGCTTTTGCCCGGTGAGTCACTGCGCCAAGCCACCCTGCTGACTCCGCGACGGCGCGGCGATCTTGCCGCAGCGGCTGTCACGATACGCAGCTTCGGCCCGCTCGGTCTGGCCGCCCGGCAGCGTTCGGCAGCAGTGCCAGGTGTGTTGCGGGTGTTGCCCGAATTCCGCTCTCGGGCGCATCTGCCTTACCGGCTTGCCAAGTTGCGCGAGTTGGACGGGCAGGCTTCGGTCCACGTCCGGGGGCAGGGGACGGAATTCGATTCGCTGCGCGAATACGCCATCGGGGACGACGTGCGCTCGGTTGACTGGCGGGCGTCTGCCCGCGCCCAGAAGACGATGGTGCGCACCTGGCGTCCCGAGCGGGACCGGCATGTGTTGATCGTGCTCGACACTTCGCGCTGGGCCGCAGGGCGGATCGGGCTGCTGCCAACCGCCGCGCAGGCCAGTCAGCTGGCACCAGGCGCATCTCCGGCGCTCGGACAGCTGCGGCTCGATGCCGGCATTGAGACCTGCCTGCTGATGGGTGCGCTCGGCTCGGCTTCGGGAGATCGGATGAGCCTGCTGGCGGTGGACCGGCAGGTACGGCTCCGGCTGGGTGGCGCCACCCGGCAGGGCAGTGTGATGCCCAGCTTCGCCAATGGGCTGAGCTTGACTGAGCCAGTGCTGGCCGAAGCGGATTGGAGCTTGATCGCCAGCCAGATCGACCAGCTTTGCAGCCAGCGCAGCTTGGTGATTTTGGTGACCGGGCTTGATCCGGCGCTCTACGCCGAGGGCTTGGGCGTCGTGCTGCCCACGCTCGCCCACCAACATCAGATTGTGATCGCCCACGTCACCGACCCGACCACCACTGGCACGCTGTCGGAATCCCCCAGCGTGGCCGACGTCTATGACGCCGCCGCCACCCGGCGTTCGATGCTCACCACTTCCGCGCTGGCGGCACGGGTGTCGCGCCTGGGCGTCGAGATCGTTTTCGCCGATCCAGACCGGTTGGCCCCCGCCGTCTGTGACGCCTATCTGGCCCTCAAGGCGAGCGGCAGGCTCTGAGCCGGTCTACGGGCCGCTTGCCGCCGTGGCGAAATGCCGGGGCGTGGCGGCGGGCCGTGCTGGGCTGGTATTGGTGAGTGCGGTCTTGGTGAGGGCGGTCTAAAGGCTTCTGCTGGCTCGTTGGGCCGGTTCCGGGGGCGCACGGGTGCGCTCGGACAAGCAACTTTGGCTGGTCAGCCGATGGCCGCCACCAAGTTGCGCGCCTCCTCATCGTTTAGGCCGGGGTCGGTGCCGAGGGCTACCGCCCGCCGTCCGACGACGAAGGTTGTGAACCAGAATCCGACGCAGGCTATCGCGCCCAAGCCGATCTTCACCCAGGGATCAGCCTGGGACGGGGTTACGAAACCCTCCAGCAAGCCGCTGATGAACAGGCCGATGGTGAGCGCCACCACCACGACGATCATCGAGCGGCCTTCCTGGGCGAGCGACTGGGCGCGGGTGCGGACGCCGGGGACGAGCCAGGCCCAGAACAGCCGCAACCCCGCCGCCCCGGCCACGAATATGCAGGTCAATTCCAGCAGCCCGTGCGGCAGGATGAGCGAATAGAACAGCCAGTCCGCATCGTGGTGGTGCATCACCGCCGCTACCAGCCCGAGGTCAACCGAATTGGTGAATAGCACGTACGCCGGGTAAATGGCGCTCAGCCCGCTGGCGATGCAGATTGCCGCGATACGCGCGTTGTTGGTCCACACCAAGGCGGTGAAGCTCGCATTCGGGTATTCCGAGTAGTACGACTCGAACGCCTCGTGTACATAGTCGAGTTGTTCTGCTGGCGGCATCATCTGGTCCATCACGTCCGGGTGGGTGCCTGTCCACACTCCGGCCAGCGCCATCAGCAACAGGCAGACGCCGCAGACCGCGACAGACCACCAGCGGATGCGGTAGAGCGCCGCTGGGATCATCCGGGTGAAGAACTGGA
>JAIRXX010000253.1 GCA_031268065.1 Propionibacteriaceae bacterium | reverse complement strand
GCGATACGCGCCTGGGCCAGTTCGTCCTCGGCATCTTCTGGGCTGGCCGAACCGCCTCTCCCAGCCAACTCGGCCACCGCCTGGGCAGCGTCATCTTTCGCTGACCGTGCGGACGCTGCCAAAGCGACGGCAAGTTTGGTCTTCTTTTCAACCTCGGCCAGCGATTCTGGGCTGACCTGATCGCCGCCTGCCACCGCTGGCGCTGGATGGGCGGTCGATCCGCACACCGGGCAGGGCTGGCCGTCCTCCAGCCCAGCCGCCAGCGCGGCGCCCATCTGGCTCATCCGGCGCTCCAGCAATTCGCGCTCTGCGCCGCTGGCGGCTTCCTGTCCGGCGAGCGCCTGGGACAATTCCCGCTCCCGGCGCTCCAGCACGTCCACCGCCTGGGCGTAGGCGGCCACAAGCCGGGTGCGTTCCTTTGCCTGCGCCAGCGCAGCCGCAAGGGCGGGAGCGTTCGCGGCAAAACCAGCCAACGCCGCGCCAGATGCCGCTGCCGCTTCCTGGGCTTCACCCAACGCCAGTTCAGCTTCGCCCAACGCTTTCGCAGCGGCTTCGTCCGCCCGCCGCGCTGCCTCAAATTCAGCGACGTCCTGGCTGCGCCGCCCGGCCAAGGAGTGTACGGTCTCAGCTTGGACGCTGGCCTGCCGAAGCGCGTCCCGCACGGCCTGATCCCAGCTATCCACCCCGGCTAGCGCAGCCGCATGGATCGCACGCTCCAACTCGGCAGCGGCGCCATCGGCTTGGTCCAGCGCCGGGATGGCGCGAGCGGCACGCTGGGCGGCAGCAAGTCGCTCCCGGAGCCTTTCGCGCCCAGGCTTTGCGGCCAGCAACGCGGCGAGCTGAGACTCCAGCCGCCGCTTTGTCTGGGCAGCTTCCCAGCTGCGTTCCAACTCTTTGACCCTTTCCTGGGCCAAGCTTGCCCGCTGATCCGCCATGTCGGCGGATTTCAGCAGCGCCTTTGCCTGATCACCGGCCTCATCGCGCAGCCGCAGGGCCAACTCAGCCAATCCCGCCGTCTGTTCCCCTGCCGCGACGCCCTGGGCGGATTCGGCCACCTGCCCAGAACGCTCTGCGCCCGCCACCCCGGCAAGCTCATGGGCGGACGCGAGCAGGCGCTGGGCGGATTCACGGGTGGCGTCCAGGGCAGATTTTCGGCGGCTGTCCAATTCCCGCGCCCAGCGCTCGTAGAGCCAGGTGCCGAAGACCTTCTGCAGGATCGGCCGCCGCCCAGCGGTGTCAGCTTTGAGGAAGGAGGCGAATTGGCCCTGGGGCAGCACCACGGTCTGGGTGAATTGGTCCCGGCTCAGCCCGATCACCCGCACCACTTCGGCGGCGGCTTCCTCGACTTTGCCGGTGACCAAATCCCAGCGCTGGGCATCGGGGCTGGCCTTCCGCCACAGCTTGACGCCAGATTGCTGGGTGATAGTCCCGGCGCCGCGCAGCTTGGGGCGTTCGTATTTGGGGGTGCGGCGGACCTTGAACATGCCGTCGGCTTCAAAGACCAGCTCTACCCAAGACTCGGCGCTCCCGCTGGCGTAGTCAGAACGCATTCTGTCACCGCCCACCTGGCCCAGCGAGGCGTCCGCCACTCCCCCATACAGGGCGAAGACGATCGCATCGATGATGGTGGACTTCCCAGCGCCAGTCGGGCCTTCCAGCAGGAAAAGCCCCGCAGCCGACAACGCCGCAAAATCGATGTGGTGCTCCCCGGCAAATGGCCCTATCCCGGAAAAGGCCAGACTGTGCAACCTCATAGCTGCCTGCCTTGGCCAAGCACCAGTTCCAAGGCGTCCCGAAGCGCATCCAATTGCGGCCCGGTTGGTTTGGCGGCACTCGCGTATTCGATGAATTCCCCGGCTACCGCCAGCGGGTCGTGCGCGGCGGTGACCCGTGAAATGCCGATGCTTGGCCTATCCGGCGGCAGGTGTTGGATCACCAGCGCGTGCGGAAAGAGCCGTTTGACCACTTGGTTCAGCTGCGGTGGCCGGGATTCATCGGTTACCAACACCCGCGTCCAGCTCTCGCGCAGCGGATCGAATTCCGGGCCGGACAGCTCCTCCAGCGTGCCACGCGCCTCCCCCAGCTTCCTCGGCACCGGGGCCGGGACCAATTCCACCTGCGGTTCAGCGCCTCCGCACTCCACGACCACCGTCGATTTCAGCTGTCCGGCTTCGGAGAAGCTGTAAGCCAGCGGTGAGCCGGAATATCGGGCGACTTCGCCTGGCCTGCCCGTCTCGACGCGCTGCGGGCGGTGCAGATGCCCCAATGCCAAATAATCGACCCCGGCGAAGACTCCCGCCGCGACGTCGCCCACCCCGCCGACGCTGATGTCCCGCTCCGACTCGCTCGGCTCACCACCGGTGACGAATGCGTGGGCCATCACCACCACCGGAACCCGCCGGTCCTTCGAGCGCCGGGCGGCATCCGAGCGAACCAGGGACATGGCCCGCCCCAATACCGCCTGGTGTGAACGGGCCAGCCGCTCTTCGGCGGACGACCACTGCTCCACCGCCTCATCAACCACCAGGAAGGGCAGCGGATAGACCAGACCGGCCAAGCCGTCACCGCCGCCGATCTCCACCGGCGCCCCCACTTGGGCGATATTGGTGACGACGTGCAATTCGGGGCGCATCACCGCCGCGCCATAGCCCAACCTGGCGGCGGAGTCGTGATTCCCCGATGTGATCACCACCTGGGTCCACTCGACCAGGCGGCGCAGCGTGTCCGACAGCAGCCGCACCGCGTCCACCGGTGGGACTGCCCGGTCGAAAACGTCTCCAGCCACCAACAGCGCGTCCGGACGCGCCTGGCGGACCAACTCGACCAAATGGTCGAGGTAGACAGCCTGGTGCTCCAGCAAATCGACGCCGTGCAGGGTGCGGCCCAAATGCCAGTCCGAACTATGGATCAACCTCACGACGACGATCCTAACCACCGGCTCAGACAAAATCTCACCTAGAGGCCAGAGCCGGGTGTACTTGGGGGATATTTTGGCCAAGGCGTAGGCTGGACAGTGGATTTCTTGTCCAGCAGAGGAGGTGCGTCGTGTCCGACCAACCTCCTAGTCGCATCCGCTGACGTCTTTGGCCAAGCCGCGTTGACGCGGCATTCGCGGTCTGACTTATACCCGATTTTCAACTGAACGACCTTTGAGGAATTCCAATGCGCGCCATCACACCCAAATGGCTGGACCTAGTTCAGCCCACGCCCGACCGCATCGCCGAATTGGCTGCCGAATTCGGCCTGCACGACCTGCTCCGCGAAGACTTGGTGCTGGCCCATCAGCGTCCCAAACTGGAGCGCTACGGCGACACGCTATTCGCCGTGCTGCACACCGCCCGCTACGCCGACGCCGCCGAGGAGGTGCAATTCGCCGAGGTGCATGTGCTGCTCCGCCCAGACGAAATCGTCACCATCACCCACGGCGACACCGAGGCGGTGTCAACCGCCCGCCGCCGCCTGCGCGGCGAAGCCGAAATCATGGCTCTCGGCCCGGAGGCGATCCTCTACGGGGTGTTGGATGCCGTGGTGGACGAATACTCCCCCGTCGTCAGAGGGCTGGCCCACGATATCGCGGAGATCGAATACGAAGTCTTCGGCGGAGACGCGCAGGTGTCGCGGCGCATCTGGTCGCTGACCGGGCAAATCGCCGCCTTTGACCGGGCTGGGCGGTCGCTGCGCGAGGTCTTGGGCGGCCTGACTGCCGGATTCGCCAAGCATGACGTCGCGGAGACGTTGCGCTCCTACCTGCGCGACGTCGCGGACCACTTGACGGTGGTCACCGAGTCCACCGACCATTTCCGCGACCGCTTGCGGGATATCCTCACTGTAAACGCCGCGCTGATGAGCCAACGCCAGATTGAGGAAATACGCGAGTTGAACGAGGCCGGACGCCAAGAGAACGAGGCGATGAAGAAGATATCGGCCTGGGCGGCCATCATTTTCGCCCCCAGCCTGATCGGCGGCATCTACGGGATGAATTTCGACAACATGCCCGAATTGCACTGGGCGTACGGCTACCCGTTCGCGCTGGGCCTGATGGTCGCCGCGATGGCAGCGCTGTGGGCGATGTTCAAATTCAAGCGCTGGATTTGAGCCTGTTGCGCCCCAGCCGGAGGGATTTCCGTCCGGCAAACCCTGACCGCCCTGGCCCAGCCAGCCCGCCCCATCCGGAATAGGACTCCCGAGTCCATTCTCCCGCACGCCGGGAACCAGCCCGGCTTGCGGGGCGCTTTCACCCGCATCGCAGGTCGATTCGGCACACCGGAACCGGCGGCGAATTCAGCCGTATACGAAAGTGTCGTAGAGTTGCCCTGTGAGCGAGCAATCCCCCATCACCAAAGCAGTCCGCGCTGGCATCAACACCGATCCGGTATTCGGGGCGGTCGTGCCCCCGGTCCAGCTGTCCTCAACCTTCACCTTCTCCGGCTTCGACGAGCGCCGCGAGCATGTGTACTCGCGGTCCTCCAATCCGACCCGCGACCTGCTCGGCAAGGCGATAGCCGATTTGGAATCCGGCTACGACGGGCTGATCACCTCCTCGGGCACCGGAGCCTGCCTGGTCTGCGTGGAGGCGCTGGTACCGGCTGGCGGCACGCTGCTCGCCCCCTTCGACTGTTACGGCGGGAGTTGGCGGCTGTTCGACGCCAAAGCCCGCAAAGGCCAGTTCCAACTGCGGCTGACCGATTTCAGCGACGAGCAGGCTTGGCGGGCGGCGCTCGCAGACCGGCCAGCCGTGGTCTG
>JAIRXX010000219.1 GCA_031268065.1 Propionibacteriaceae bacterium | reverse complement strand
ACCCGCGCCCGCACGTCAACGATCACCCCGGACGACCTTGCCGGAGCCACTTTCACCATCACCAACTACGGCACGGTCGGCACGTTGCTGGACACTCCGATCATCAACCAGCCGCAAGTTGGCATCCTCGGCATCGGGACGTTGGTGAAGCGCCCAGTGGTGCTCAGCGGCGAATTGGGCGACCAGTTGGCCTTCCGCCAGATGGTCTTCCTCTCGCTGAGCTACGATCACCGCTTGGTGGACGGCGCCGACGCCGCCCGTTTCCTGAACTACCTCAAGACCCGCTTGGAGCTCGGAATGTCGTCCGAGGTTGAATTCGGCCTGTGAGCAGCACCCGTGACGCGGCGGACGCCGCCTTGACGCCATCGGCTGCGCGCTCAAAACCCCCTCGGCCAGCCGATCCGCGCCCAGTGGAATTCCGCTACCTCGGCCTGGGTGAGCGCCTAGTCGATTACCACGCGGCCTGGGATGAGCAACGCCGCCTGCACGCGCTGGTCGCCTCCGGAGACCTCGGGCCGCAGGTTCTCTTCGTGGAGCACGCGCCGGTTTACACCGCTGGCCGCCGTGCGTTGCCCGCTGAATATCCCACCGACGGCAGCCCGGTGGTGGCGGTTGACCGTGGCGGCAAAATCACCTACCACGGCCCCGGCCAACTGGTCGGCTACCCGATAGTCTTCCTGCCTTGGAAAGTCGGGGTAGTCGACTATGTGCGCCGCCTGGAGCAGGCGCTAATCCTTGGCCTGGCGGAATACGGGCTGAGCGCAATCCGCGTGCCGGGCCGAACCGGCGTCTGGCTGGGCGCCGACGCCGGACGAGCCGAACGCAAGATCGCCGCAATCGGCATCCGCGTCTCCCACCAAACCACGATGCACGGCTTCGCGCTGAATGTCGGCAACGGCCAAGCCGGATTCGACAAGATCATCCCCTGCGGCATCTCGGATGCGGCGGTGACCTCGCTGGGGGCGGAATTGGGGGCGGCGCCGCCCGCGCTCACCGAAGTCGCCAGGCGTTTAGAGCCATATCTGCGCGGGCAATTGGCGCTGGCGGGCAACGGGTAGAATGGGCCGGTGACCGAAAGCCGACGCCCGCTGCGCATCGAGGTCCGCAATGCCGAGACTCCGATTGAACGAAAGCCCCCCTGGATCAAGACCACCGCGACGTTGGGGCCGGACTACCGAGACCTGCAGCGGCTGGTCAAAGCCGAGGGGCTGCACACCGTATGCCAGGCGGCGGGCTGTCCAAATATCTTTGAATGCTGGGCCGACCGGGAGGCGACCTTCCTCATCGGCGGCGATGTCTGCACCCGGCGTTGCGATTTCTGCCAGATCGAGTCAGCCAAGCCGACTGGCTACGACACCGCAGAGCCGTTGCGGGTGGCCGAATCGGTCCGCGCGATGGGTTTGCGCTACGCGACGGTGACCGGAGTGTGCCGCGACGACCTTCCCGACCAGGGCGCCTGGCTGTACGCCGAGACCATCCGCCAGATTCACCAGCTGAATCCGGGTGTCGGGGTGGAGATGCTCGCGCCCGACTTCTCCGGCGAGGCGGAACTGTTGCGGCAAGTCTTCGACACCGGCCCGGAGGTCTTCGCGCACAACCTGGAGACCGTCCCCAGGGTGTTCCGCCGCATCCGCCCAGGTTTTGACTACCAACGCTCGCTCGACGTGCTGACAGCTTCCCGCGCGGCTGGCCTGGTGACCAAGTCCAATCTGATCCTGGGCATGGGCGAGACCAATGCGGAGGCGCTGCAAGCTCTGGCCGACTTGCATGAAGCCGGGGCCGAGCTGATCACGATCACCCAATATTTGCGCCCCTCGCTGCGCCACCTTCCGGTAGACCGCTGGGTCACCCCAGCGGAATTCGACGAATTCGCCGCTGCGGCAAAGCAGTTGGGATACGCCGGAGTGATGTCCGGGCCGCTGGTCCGTTCGTCTTATCGGGCTGGTCGGCTGTATCGTGAGGCCTTGTCAGCGAGAGTCGCTACTGACCGGAGTGGATGATGGCAAGCGAAAGAGCGAAAGAATTAGCCGCCAAGCAAAAGGCTGAGTTGAAGGCAGCCAAGCTGGCGAAGAAAAATTCCACCAACCCCAAAGACTGGGGTTGGTTCAAGCAGATTAAAGAGACCTTCAAAGTCACCACGCAGACCGATCCGCAGGCGAAATGGTGGATGCTGGGCGCGGGGCTGGCGGCGTTTGCGGTCTTTGCGGTGCTGAGCATTTTCCTGACGCCGTTCTGGGTGTGGTTGGGATTCGGAGTGGCTTTCGGGGTGCTCGCCGCCCTTTACATGCTGGTCTTCAAAGCCAAACAGGCCACTTACAAGCGCTATGAAACCACCCCTGGGGCTGCGGAGATAGCGCTGGGAATGTTGAACACGAAAGCCTGGACGCACACCTCGCCGATCACCGCGAATAAGCAGATGGACGTCATCCACCGCGCAGTAGGCAAGCCGGGGATCGTGCTCATCGGGGAAGGTTCCCTCGCCAGGCTGAAGCCGATGCTCACCTCCGAGCAGAAGAAACACGAGCAGGTGGCCTATGGGGTTCCGGTGACCACCGTCATCATGGGCGACCAGCCGGGCCAGGTGCCGTTGCGCAAGCTGGCCTCCTATCTCAACAAGCTGCCCAAGGCAGTTCGCCCGCTGCAGGTCAACGAGGCGAACCAACGGCTGCGCGCACTCGACGCCGCCCGTCCGAAATTGCCGGTGCCGAAAGGCCCGATGGCTATGCCGAAGGGCGTAAACAAGGCGTTGCGCGGCCGTTAGCAGATGGCGAATCTGGTCAACGCCGAGCAGGTTTCCATCGCCTTCGGCACCCGCGTCCTGTTGGACCAAGCCACTTTGGGGCTTTCGTCTGGCGAAGTGATCGGCGTGGTGGGGCGCAATGGCGATGGGAAGACGACGCTGCTGGACATCCTCACCGGGAAGACCACCCCAGACAGCGGCAAGGTCACCCACTCCAACCGGTTATCGCTGGGGTATCTGAGCCAGCTCGACGATATTCGGTCCGAGACGAGCGTGCGAGACGCCATCGTGGGCGGTCGTCCCGATCATGTCTGGGCCGCCGACGCCCAGGCCCGCTCCCTGGTGCGGCGCTTTCTCGGCGGCATCGACCTTGAAGCGCGGACGGCCCGGCTCAGTGGCGGGGAGCGCCGCCGGGTGGCGCTGGTCTCGGTGCTGCTGGGCGACCATGACCTGCTGGTT
>JAIRXX010000101.1 GCA_031268065.1 Propionibacteriaceae bacterium | reverse complement strand
GCGGGTTCGATTCCCGTCGCTCGCTCTGGTTAGCTGGATCGAGCGGGATGCCATCAGCAAGTTTGAAGATGATAGCGTCGAGAAGCGCGATATCGAGTCCGCGTTTCATCATGAGTTTGTAGTCTTTGCGGAATCTGCTCGTTGGCTTGACGGCGTTATCTCACGCCTTCAAGTCTTTGAGCAAGGCATTGATGTTGTGGTAGCCCTTGGCGTTTGGGTCGTGGGCGATACGTTCAGCCTCCCTCATCGTGGGGGAGGCTTGCGGCTGGGTGTTAGTTGGAGATGATGGTGTCTTTTACTTGTTTGCGCAGTACTTTGCCTAGTAGGGATTGGGGTAGTTCGTGGACGGCGATGAAACGGCGGGGGACTTTGTAGCCGGTGAGGCGTTCTCGGCAGAAGGTGCGCAGGGCGTCTTCGTCGAAGGCGGCTTCGGGGCGGGGGAGGATGGCCGCGGTTACGACTTCGCCGCCGGACGGCGAGGGGATGCCCACCACCGCCGCGTCTAGCACGTCGGGGTGGCCGCGCAGGACGGCTTCTACTTCGGAGGGGGAGACGTTGAAGCCGCCGGTGATGATGAGTTCTTTCACCCGGTCGACGATGGTGGTGAAGCCGTCTTCGTCTTGGGTTACCACGTCGCCGGTGCGCAGCCAGCCTCCGGGCAGCAGGGTGCGGGCGGTTTCGGCGGGGTTGTTCCAGTAGCCGGAGAACACTTGGGGGCCTTTGATCAGCAGTTCTCCGCGTTCGCCTTGGGCGACTTCGCGGGTCGGGTCTTCGATGTCGACCACTTTCATCCAGGTGCTGGGGAAGGGCACGCCGATGGTGCCGGTGCGCCGGGTGGGGTGGAAGGGGTTGCCCAGGCAGACTGGCGAGGCTTCGGTCATGCCGTAGCCTTCCACCAGCAGGCCGCCGGATTCGCTTTCCCACAGTTCGACTGTCGAATCGGGCAGGTTCATCGCTCCGGAGATGCAGTATTTTGCTGCTTTCAGGCTCACTCCGCGCTCTTTGGCGCGTTTGGCGGTGGCCTCGTAGATCGTCGGCACCGCGCAGTAGACCGTTGGCGGGGTCTTTTTCGCGGCGTCCAGCACCATGTCCACGTCGAAGGAGGGGAAGAGCACCAGCCGGGCTTGCTTGAGGATGCCGTAGGTGAGGAAGAGCGTCATCCCGAAGGCGTGGAACAGCGGCAGGATCGCGTAGAAATTCTCTTTGCGGTATTGCGCCCCGTGCATCCAGGCCTCGCCCTGGCGTGCGTTGGCGAACAAGTTGTAGTGGGAGAGCATCGCGCCCTTGGGCAGGCTGGTGGTCCCAGAGGTGTACTGGATCACAGCCAAATCCAACACGCCTGGCTTCGGATAGGACGGGTCTATCGGCTTCGCCTGGATGAAGTCCTCCCAGGGCGTGGTGCCGGGAGCGGGCTTGGTGAGTTTATTGCGAAGCTTGCGCAGCTTGGGGATCGGCAGCGTCAAGGCAAGCTGCTTGGACTTCGGGAAGGCCTTGAGCAGGTTGACGCTGATGATCGCGTCTACTTCGATGTCGTCAGGCTGATTGCGCAACCGCTCGACAGCGGCGTCCCAGGCGATGACGACGCGGGCCGCGTGGTCCTCGAACATGTGCCGCAATTCGCGTGCCGTGTAGAGCGGATTGTGCTCTACGACCACGCCTCCCACCCGCAGCACCGCGTAAAAGGCGATGATGTGCTGTGGGCAGTTGGGCAGCACCAGCGCCACCCGGTCGCCCGCGTTGACCCCGAGGCGGCGCAGGCCTTCCGCAGCGCGGCTTATCTTGTCACCGAGTTCGGCGTAGCTCATCGTCGCCCCGAAAAATTCCGTGGCGATGCTGTTTCCGGCTTCGCGCACCGACCGTTCGACCAGCGCCACCAGCGATTCAGTGGGGAGTTCGATCTCGGGGGGTACGCCAGGTTGGTAGTGCCGCGTCCATGAGGCAGTTGTCATGAGGCTATTGTGCCTAGATTTCGCCGATTTAGCTACGCAGTCGTAGGTTTTTGTCGCGGATTCTTCCGCTGGCAGCGGCTAGCATGGGGCAGGGGTGGGCTAAAGCAGGACGGACGATGAAACGCTTCAACTGGATTTCTCCGGTGTGGTTGCTGCTGATCGCCATCGTCTCGCTGCAATTCGGCGCGGCATCGGCCAAGTCCATCTTCGACGAACTGGACCCGTTGGCGATGGCCTGGCTGCGGATGCTGATCTCCACCCCGATCTTGCTCGCCATCGCCCGGCCCCGGCTACGTCAGCGTTCGCGGGCCGAATGGAGAGACGTCCTATGCTACGGGCTGATCCTCGGCGTGATGAATTTCGCCATCTACCAGGCGATGGCCCGCATCCCGATCGGAATAGCTGTGACCATCGAATTCCTCGGGCCGCTGGCCATCGCCTTCGCTGGCATCAGGAAGTTGCGCGACGTGGTTTGGGTATTGCTCGCCGGGGTCGGCGTCGTGCTGCTGGGATGGTCGCCCACCGAATCGCTGGACTGGGCCGGGGTGGGCTTCGCCCTGCTGGCCGCCTGCTGCTGGGCGGGCTACATCATGATTTCGGTACGGGTGGGGCGGGCCTGGTCCGGGATCAGCGGGGTGGCGGTGGGTTCGATAGTCGGCGCGGTGCTCTTCGCCGGTCCCGGCATCGCCGCCGCTGGCCCAGCAGTCCTCGATTGGCGCATCCTCGGCATGGCCGCGCTGGTGGCCGTCTGCTCGTCGGCAATCCCCTACGCGCTGGAGATGATCGCCCTGCGCAGTTTGCGGCCCTCCGTCTTCGGCATCATGCAGAGCTTGGAACCGGCGATGGCCGCGCTGATGGCTCTGCTGCTGCTCAACGAGGCGCTGACGCCGCCCGAATGGCTGGCCATCGCCTGCGTGGTGGCCGCCAGCGCGGGCGCCGCCTGGTCGCAGGAGTTGCGGACGCCGCCTGCCGCTGGCTGAATTCCGGTGCGTCGGCACGCTGGGCTGGGGCATCGTTTTCCCGCCTTGGCGCGTGGTGAATGATCGCGTTGCGTGTGCGGTCCGGCTCGGCTGTTCGCCGGTAGGCGTTGCTGCTTCGGCTGGCTGGTTGGCGGATCAGCGGGCGGGGGTGGTCGCGGTGTTCCGGATCGACGGTTCAGAGCAGTCGGAAGCCCAGTTTTTTGGCGGCGGCTTTGTCGAAAGTGACCCATTCCGAGCAGCCCGACGCTCGCGCCGCCTCTTGAACTAGCGCGTCAGCAAAGTCGGCCCCTTTGCCAGCCGCGTTCAGGGCTGCCCTGACTTGCGGTTCGGCTTGGCTAGTGATCTCGTCTGAGTTCAGCAGTTCCAGCAAGCTGTCGATGACTTGGGCAGGTGCCAGCCGATACACGCCGGTGAGCACCCAGTAGCACTCTGCCCAGACGATCAGCGGTACGAAGCCGGGCCTGTCTGGACTCAATGATCGGAATAGCTGGTCGGCCCGCGCCACCTGGGACGGGTCATCTCGGAGCAAAAATCGCACCAACACGTTGGTGTCAATGCCGATCACCGGTATTCCTCGCTGAGGGCGCGGGCTATGCCAGCGTCCATTTCCGCTACGGTCTTTGCCGGGCCGTCATAGTGCAGGCTCCCGGCCAGCCGCATCACCGGTCGGCTGACCGGCTCGATCCGATAGCCTCCCTCGGCGTCTCGGATGAAGCTGAGCTGGGAGCCGACTCCCAGTCCCAAGTCGTCCCGCACCGTTTTGGGCACGGTGAGCTGCCCCTTGCTGGTCATAGTTGCGATTGCCACCAATATCTCCTTACTATCCAGTAAGGATACAACCTTGGCTGCTTCGGCGAAAGCGCCCGCCGTAAATGCCGTGCTCGCAGCTTTAGCCGGTGATGGGGCAAGCAGTGGTGCATGTGTCATGCTAGATACGGCTCGTTGAAAACGTCTTACGGCTCGGAGCCGCCTTAGACGGCGGCGAACCCAGCCACCGGATAGCTAGAGCGGAGGCATCGCAGGGCATGGTTGAGACAGTTTGCATTCTCTGGGCGCTGGCGCTGCTGGCATGGAATGTCGCTGTGTGCTGCGGGACCATCCGAAGGGCGCATGGCGGCTTAGGCGATGAGGGGCCGGGCTTTGCCCGCGCGTTGGCGTATCGGGTGGCTCTCGGGGCGGCGTCGGTCAGCGCGTTGGGCGGGCCGTTGGCTTACACGCTGTGGAGCAAAGCTCTGATCGACGTCGATGTGTTCGACTTCTTGCTGGGTGCCTTGCAGACCTGCGTGTGGTTGGGTGTTTTCGCGCAGGTCGCCGTTGTCGGATACTTTGCCGTGCGCGTGGTGGGCGCTCGCCCAACGGCGGCTGCTGGCAGGCCGTAGCGGCCTGGCCTTCGGGCTTAGCGCCTGCGTCGGACGTTTTGTACCCTTTCCGTCGGACGTTTTGTACCGGCGGTGGTGTTCCATAGCTGGGGATCGACGGTGGCAGGGGCGAGACTTCACCGATTAACAGGCGTTGCTGAGCGGTGGTGTGGGCCGGAAAAAATTCTTTCACAATTTCTGTGACAAAACGGCCCGCTCAGCCAATAGATACAGTGAGGGATGTCCCCTCGGTGAAAGGAGACCATCATGGTTTTGAAACGAATAGCGGCGTCAGTGGTCGTCGCGCTGCTTGGTTCGATGGGGGTCGTAGCTGTCTCTGCCCCGACCCAAGCGAGCGCGGCGGACTGCAGGACCGCGCCCTATTACACAAGTACGGCACCTGGCTCATCCACTGTGTTCGTGACTTCCGGCACGAGTGCATGCGACCATCTGTATGCCGCTGGTGCGAAGTCTTATGCCGATGAAGTCAAAGGGTGGTACAAGAAGTCAGGGAAATGGAAAGAAGGCACAAGAGGATATGTGCCAGTACCTTTGGGCAACGCTGGGTGGAAAATATTGTTGTCTGATATTCAAAATTCAATCACTGTTCGAGGTGAGACGCTCTCCCATAGTCAGAATATCCAGTACGTCTGGTGATCAGTATTTGGCGTGAGATGTGATTCGTCAGGTTTGCCACCAGGTTGCTCCAGCGAGGTTTATTGGCATTGAGTGCTACTCTGTGTCCATCAGTCGCGCGGCTTCGCTGGTG
>JAIRXX010000077.1 GCA_031268065.1 Propionibacteriaceae bacterium | reverse complement strand
TACCAGCGCGCCGTTCGCCCCCGACGGCGTGCGGTGGGACACGCTGCCGTTCGACTCCGGAATCTGTGTTGCCGGAGCGGCCCAATTCGCTGTTGGCGGGCAGGTCACCCGAATAAGGCTGGATGGCCCCGAAGTGGTCGCATTGCCCGAGCCTGGGTTGATCTCCACCAACGAGGACGGGAGCCTGATGGCTGATGCCGTCGGCAGTGTTACTGCGACTATCCAAGGCGATGATTACATCTTCCCTGGTAGCGAGGCGGGTTTCCCCGCTGAATTTCCCGATTCCCTGCTCGGGAACAAGCTGGTAATCACCAGCCAGGGCGACCGCCGCGAAGTGGACCTCGGGGAGTTGACCGGCGTTTTCGCAGTTTCGCTGTCCCCTGATGGCAGCAAGGCCGCCGTGCAGACTGAGTTTTTCGTGCGGGTTTACGACACCGCCACCGCTGAACTGCTTTACGCGATGCCGTCTATGTCGAAGCAGGTTTATTGGCTAGACGACAACAGCTTCTTCTGCCAAGGAGAAAGACACGCCGGAAGTTTGTACCTTGCGGACATCGCCAAGCAGGAATCTTACGGGCTGATCAGTGAAGAAGAATCCACCAACGTCACCATCATCACCGGAATGGCAGACAATTACCTATACTTCGTGAGCGTGCATGTGATCGGGTCCGTGCGAGACGGCTACCGAATAGAAATGCAATAGGGACTCCGAGCAGAAGTGCCGATCATGCCTCCAACCGCCGACAGGCTCGTAGCCACCACTGCCGCGTCCACATGATTCGTAGCACCCAGCCGCAGCCACGTTCTCCAAGCCTGCTGAACGGGATTGGTGTCTCTAGAGATACGAGACTTCCACTGGTTCCCGTTTCGCTGCGGACTCCATGACCGCCAGCAGCGCCAGCGATCCCTTGGCCGCATCCGCAAGGGTGACCTTGAACTCGTCGCCGCTGAGCAGGCAATCCACGAAGGAGCGGATCGACTCGAAGGCGAAACCCCTCGGCTCGCCAAAAATCGAATTCTTCACCAATACGTCTGGGACGGAAACCGAATCATCGGTGTAGCACTGGATCAGGTTGTGGTTGGTCGCGTCCACCGCGACACTGCCCTTCGTGGCCTGCAAGTTGAACTTGATGTCATTCACATTCGGATGCCCATTCGGCATGATCCAACCGTTCTCCATCTGGGCCACGCCTCCACCGGCAAATTCCAAGGTGGTGAGATAAATATCGGTGGTGTCCACACCCAAATCATCCAGCAAACCCTTGCGGGACACCGAATAGACCCGCTCCACCTCAGCGGAAAAGAACCAGCGCAAAGTGTCCAGGCTATGGCTGCCCAAGAACCACAAAATAGACGACTTAGCCGCCCAAGGCAGCAGATCGGTGGCCACCCACTTAGTGTCGCTGAGCCGGAAATACGCCGAATACGGATCGCCTATCTCCCCAGAATCGAGCAACTGCTTAGCGGTGTTGAAAGGCGGACTCCAACGGTTGTGCAAGTCCACCATAGCCCGCACCCCAGCCGAAGCAATGGCGTCGGTCATCCGCGCCACATCGTCACGGGTGGTGGCAAGCGGCTTTTCGATGAGCATGTGCTTGCCGCCCCGAGCCGCCGCGACGGCGATATCAGCATGGGCGAAATCAGGGGTGACGATGGCCACCGCGTCACAACCAGACTTGGCGATCAACTCGTGATAATCGGAATACCAGGCGTCGATGCCCAGCCGCCCTGCCATGTCCCGCGCCTTGGCGGCCTGCATGTCGCAGATCGCAACCACTTCCGCACCCGGATGGGCCTGGTAAATGCGGGCGTGGTTTTCGCCCCAAATGCCAGCCCCGACAATACCTATCTTCAACTTGCCGCTCATGATTTTCCCTCCAAATATCTATAGAAGCTGGCGTCAGCCTTTAACCGCGCCGAATGTCATGCCGCGAATCATGTGCTTCTGCACACTGACGGCGAAGACTAGAACCGGGATTGCCGCCAAAACGCCGGTGGCAGTCATTTCTCCCCACTTCACCCCGGAGACCGAAAGATACATCATCACCGAAGTGGGCACCGTCTTCGCATGGACGACGGAGAGGAAATTCGCAAAGACGAATTCGTTCCAGGAATTGATGATGCAGAAGATCGCGGTGGCCACCATGCCTGGCAGCACCAACGGGAAGACGACTTGGCGCAACGTCTGCATCCGGTTGCAGCCGTCCACGAACGCCGCCTCCTCCAACTCGAAGGGGATGTCCTCGATGAAGCCGCGCATCATCCAAACCGTGAAGGGCACGTTGAACAGGGTGTAGCAGATGGCGAGCAGCCACACCGTGTCGAGCAGATGCACGAAGGTGGCCATCAGGAAGAAGGGGATCACCACGGCCATCGCCGGGAGGAAGCGTTGGGAGAGGATGAAGAAAGCCCGGTCCTCGCGCTTCTTCCAGTTGTAGCGGGCGAAGCCGTAGGCGGCAAAGGTGCCCACCACCAACGAGAAGACGGTGTTCACCACCGCGATGATGGCCGAATTGATGAAGTAGGGGAAGATGTCGCCAGCCGCGAACAGCGTCTCGTAATTGATGAGGGTGAGCGGGGCGAAGATATTCCCCGGGTCCAAGATGTCCACCCGGTTGCGCAGGCTCACCAGCAGCATCCAGATGAATGGGAAGAGGAATCCCAGGCTGAAGATGAGCAACAGCACGCCGCGCCCGGTGGCACGTACCTTCTTGTGGGTCGTCACATTGCTCATAGCATGACCTCCGCCGCCCGGCGTTGACGTTTTATCAGGAATCGGCTCACTACCATCACGATCACCAGCAGCACCATCGCCACCGCGCTGGCCCTGCCGACGAGGCCGTTTTGCGCGTTGGCCAAGCGGAAGACGTGCAGGGAGAGGAATTCGGTGGCATTGCCCGGCCCACCCTGGGTGAGCACGAACGCGGTGTCGAAGAGTTTCAGCGCGTCCACCGCACGCAGCAGCAGCGCCAGGTAGATGAGTTTGGAAAGCATCGGGATGGTGAGGAAGCGGAACATTTGCCAGCTCGTGGCGCCGTCGATGGCTGCCGCCTCGTATGGCTCGGCAGGCATGGAGCGCAAACCGGCGTAGAGGATCAGGGCGACGAAGGGGGTGAACTGCCACAGATCGACCAACAGGATCGACCAGAAAGCCATGTCCTGGCCCAGCCAAGTCACCGAGAAGCCAAATGTGTTCTGCAAGATGTAGTTGAGCAGGCCGTATTCGGAGTTGAAGATGAGTTTCCACACCTGGGCGGCGATGGATGGGGTCATCGCCAGCGGGAGGATCATGATCCCGACGGCCAGCGGCTTCAGCTTGGACTCGGAATTGTTCAGCAGCGTGGCTATCCAGAAACCCAGCGCCAATTCGATGGCGGTGGCGACCACCATGAAGGCCACCGAAATCAGCACCGAGTGCCAGAAAGCGGTGTCAGCGCCGGTGAACAGCCTGATGTAATTGTCGATGCCGACGAATTTCGCCCGACTGAAGTCCCAGCCCAGCTGATAGTTGGTGAAACTGGCCACGATCAGGAAGATGGTGGGGATGATGGAGAGCACCATCATCAGGCACATCACCGGAGCGACGTACTTGAGATGGCCGTTGCGCTGCAGGAATCCTTTAACACTGAACATCGCGTCTCCTTTCCGCTTGCGCTCTACGTTGAGTTTGTCAGCCTCTTGGCGAAAGGTTGGGGCCGTAGTGTCTCGGCCCCAACCTTTCCATCAGCTCAGCCGATCAAGTCCTGAGCATCCTTGGTTATTTTGGAGACCGCATCGTCAACGCTGATGTTACCCGCCAGCGCGTCAGAGCCATAGGTCCCGGCAATATCGAGGATTTGGTTGATCTGGTCATATTGCGGAATCCAGCTCAAACCCTTCTCCACTAGGCCGTTGGCGCTCTCCAAGGCGACTTTCTGCGCCGGATAGGAGGGGTTCAACGCGGCTAGTTCTGAATTCTCGAAGACGGAACCGCGAGTGGCGACGCCGCCGTTCTTCACATAGTCCACCGCCTTTTCTTTGCTGGCCATGAAGGCGATGAAGGCCCAAGCGGCGTCCTTGTTGGAGGACTTGGCCGAGATGCCCAAGTTCCAACCGGCCAGCGCGGCGCCGTCGCCCTTAGGCCCGGTCGGCGTCGAGACGAAGCCAACATTGTCGGCAACCTTCGACTTCGCCGGGTCGGTGATCTGGTTGGCCAGCGCGGTGGCGTCCAGCCACATGGCGGTGCTGCCGACCATGAATGCGTTCAACGCTTCCTCGTGGGTGTAGCTGCCGACGTCCGGGGGCGCGTTGCGGAGCAAGTCAACGTAGAACTGCAACGACTGCTTTGTCTCCGGGGTGTCTACGGTGAGCTTCACCTCGTTGTTGGCCAGCGCGGCCTGATCGAGGAAGCCGCCGCCGAAGTTGTACATCAGGCTCATCCAGCCAGAGGCGAAGTGGATGCCGCGCTGGGCGCGCATCGAGACGCCATACAGGCCGTCTTCTTTGCCGTTGAAGAATTTGGCCAATTCGAGGTATTCGTCCATATTCTTCGGCGGCTCTTTGCCGTACTTCTCGAAGAGGTCGGTGCGGTAGGCGATGAAACGGGTCTCGCCCGCCGTCGGGATGCCGTAGTTGGTGCCATTGGACCCGGCGATGCCGTTGCGGTAGGCGGGCATGATGTCCTCATAGTCGAACCAGCCCGGAGTCCGTTCCGGTGAGTCCACCCAAGTGGCGACCGGATCGAGCACCTTCTTTGAGGCGTATTCGGACATCCAGAAGGCGTCCACCATCATCACGTCGTAATTGCCGCCGCCCTGGGCGTCCAGCAATTGCTTGTTCTTCAGGTTGGTCTCCTCGACGATATCCCAGGTGATCGAGATGCCGGTGAGTTCGGTGAACTCGGCCTCCATCGCCTTGAAGGCGTCGGTAGAGGGGTGCGATGCCATTGCGACGGTGATATTCGTGCCGTCGAACTGGGCTTTCATCGCTTCGCCCCAGCCTTTCAAAGTGGAGACGTCCACATTCGCTGCTGGTGTGCCAGCGGAGGTCGGTGTTTGATCACCGGGACTGCAAGCAGCCAGCGAGACGACCAAACAGGCCGCTGCCGATGCTGCGACGATTCTGCGCATTGCGCTGTCCTTTCTAAGCGACTACCGGTGTCGGGGTCAGCCTTCGTGGCTGCTAGGACGCTTCCGGGAGTCATTTCTGTGTGGACCAGCGGGAGTCGACGTTAACGCCCGCCAGCTTTTGTTTAGCTGCTTAACAAAGGTACCTAACGCTCTCCCGCTTGTCAATGGGTTTTGATATCAATCAGATCACAATGCCAAAGTCGCCGGGAACGACCGCTGGCCAGCGTATCCAAGCGTGTCCAGGGCTGCGAGAACGAGCGGTGCTCGGGGCTGGTGCGACCAAATTTTGGCGAGAGCTGCCGCTGGGGGCTTCCATTTGTTAGTTAGGGCGATATACAATACTTTCTGGCTTGCACATCGTCTGTGCAGCGCAGAAAGGGTTTCCGTGACCGCTTCAGCAGCGATCGCCGCTCAGGCGCCCAGCGAGTCCAGCCGCCATGCGCTCGGGATTGATGTCGGCGGGACGAAGATTCACGCGCTGGCCTTGGCCGGACGCCAAGTGGTGGCTGAGGAACACATCGCCACCGAGCCTGGCCCCGAGGCGCTGTTGAAATCCATCCTGGGGCTGTCCGCCAAACTCGCCAAGCGGCTGCGAATCCCCCCCGACGGCTTCGCCAGCGTCGGCATCGGGATTCCCGGCCTGGTCGATCCGGCCACCGGCCGCGTCCGGCAGGCGGTGAATCTTGACATCGGCGAATGGCAACTCGGGGCCGAACTGCGGAAAGCGTTCACCTGCCCGATAGGCGTCGAGAACGACGTGAAAGCTTCGGCGCTGGGAGCAGCAACTTTGCTGAGCGGCCCCAAAGCCAATCTCGCCTACTTGAATGTCGGCACCGGAATGGCGATGGCCGCCGTGCTGGACGGGCGGCTGGTGCGCGGCACCAACAACGCCGCTGGCGAGATTGGGCACCTGGCGCTGTTCCCCAGGGGCGCCGAATGCGTCTGCGGGCAGCGCGGCTGCGTCGAGACCGTCAGCGGCGGCGGCCCGACCCAAGCCCGGCTGGCCGCGAACGGGCTAAGCATCGTGGAACTCTTCACCGACCCGTCCAAGATTGCCCGCCAAGAGGCCGAAGCCATCCTGAGCGGCATCGAGCTGGCCGTCCGGATGGCGGTGGCCGTATACGACCCGGAAACCATCTTCCT
>JAIRXX010000039.1 GCA_031268065.1 Propionibacteriaceae bacterium | reverse complement strand
CCTAGTCCACCGCACGCGCCACCTGGGGAGTGGGACAAACTCCAAGCCATCCCCGCCCGTAGCGGGCTAATGGCGCTCACCGAAGCAGCTGACTTTGAGTTTGTCCCAGTATTGTTCGTCCCATTGTCGCGAAGGCGGCGCGGGCGACCACCTGTTGCGCGGGTTGGATTTGACCCTGGGATGTGGGACAAACTCCAAGCCATCCCCGCCTGTAGCGGGCTGATGGCGCTCACCGAAGCAGCTGGCTTTGAGTTTGTCCCATTATTGTTTGCCCCAACTATCAAGGAGGCGGCGCGGGCGGCCACCCGGTGCGCGGGGGTTGGATTTGACCCTGAGGTGTACACCGAGGGGCTGCCCGCCTGCTTTCCGGTTACAAGGGGTGGGCAAAGCTGAGAAACTGCTTGACTTTATTAAGTTAAGAGAGGAAAGTTTGCTGCGAGAGAGCACTGGGCTGCAGCTTGGCCAATGGCGGTATGAGCGTAGCGGGTAAGTTAACGAAGCTTGTGCGCTCCATTAGCAGGTCCGGTTTTGAGCGTCCAAAGAAGGAGCTACCCCATGCTCAAGAAGCAGTTCATCTCTCTCGCAGCGGCTACGGCTGTGGCAAGCACAATGGCAGTGTTTGGCGGGATAGCACCAGCCCAGGCGGATGACCCCGATCCGATTTGGCTCGACACCTCTTACTCCTTCTCCGAGCGTGCGGCTGCACTGGTCTCGCAGATGACGGTCGCGGAGAAAATCCTCCAATTGGACGACAAGCCCCCGGCCATCGAACGGTTGGGCCTGGCCAGCTATGACTATTGGAACGAGGCGCTGCACGGCGTCGTCGCCGCTGGGACGACCATGTTCCCGTCTCCGACGGCCATCGGCTCCACCTGGAACCGCAGCCTGGTCTCCACTTTGGGCAATGTCATCGGAGACGAAGCCAGAGCGCTGAACAACCGCGATGGCAAGGGCCTCACCTATTGGTCTCCCACGCTGAACATCTCCCGCGATCCGCGCTGGGGCCGCGCCGACGAGAGCTACGGCGAAGACCCGTTCCTGATCGGCCAGATCGGCGAGCAGTTCATCAAGGGCGTCCAAGGCAACGACAGCACCTATCTCAAAGCCATTTCGACGCCGAAGCACTACTTCGCCAACAACTCCGAGTCGAACCGCCGCAACGGAAACGCCGAGGCGACTGAGCGCGAAATCCGCGAGTATTACACTCCGGCCTTCGCCCACGCCATGAGTCCCGAAGTCGGCGCCTATTCCTTCATGACCGCCTACAACCGCGTCAACGGCGTTCCGATGAGCGGCTCGAAAGAGTATCTGGAGACGATGGCCAAGCGGCAATGGGGATTCTCCGGCTACATCACCACCGACTGCTCGGCGGTCCAAGACATGTACAACCGGCATCTGTGGGTTCCCGACGGCTGGGACCACAGCGTGACCCCGGCTGAAGCGGTGGCTTGGGCGCTCAAGGCAGGCTCCGACATCGATTGCCAGGGCGACTCCTACACGCAGAGCTTGCAGTCCGCCTACGATGCCGGCTTGATCACCGACGGCGATCTGGACGCCCAGCTCACCGCTCTGTTGACCGGCCGCTTCCGCCTAGGCGAATTCGACTCCCCGAACAAGGTGCCTTACACCAAACCCGCCTACACCAACATTGCCACCGCGTCGCAGCAGGCCGCCTCCCAGGCTGTCTCCAACGAAGCGCCGGTGCTGTTGAAGAATGACAACATCGTCGGCGGCAATGTCAAAGGCCTGCCGCTGACCAGCGCCGACGCCGAGAACATCGCGGTGGTCGGCTACCTCTCCGACGTCTTCGTCTCCGGCGGCTATTCCGGCTCTGCCCCAGTCGATGAGCGCACTTTCAACGAGGCGCTGGCCCAGGTCGCCGCGTCGGTCAACCCGGACGCCAACGTTGAATACGTGGGTTCCGGCGTGACACCGGGCGTCACCAGCGGCGCGATGGACATTTGCGAGATATTCTTCGGCCCAGGCTACGACCCGGCCAACACCGGCGGAATGACCTGCCCGATGTGGTGGTCTACCACCACGGCTTCCGGCAAGCCAGGCGTGCAGAACGTCACCTTCAAGAACGCCAGCGGCACCGACGTCGGGCAGCCGATCGTCGCCACCGATTCGTCTAACGGCTATCCGCTGTCTATCACCGACGATCCCCAGCCCGAGCGCTTCATCATCTGGGAAGGCTGGATGGGCATCAACTGGGGTTATGCCGACTACATGCGCGCATCCAGTGTCTGGGGCGGCTACTTCGGTGTCCGCCATGACTTCAGCGGCCAGGAGAGCCAGCTCTGCGTCGCCCAGTCCGGCACCCCGGCAGAGGCCCCGACCGCAGGCGTCTTCCAGGTCCACCTGGACTCGCTGACCGGCCCGCTGGTCGCCACAGTTCCCGCCGAAGGCAATGCCTCCACCTGCGGCACCCCGGATGGAACAGCCGAAATCAACCGTTCGCTGTCTGGCATCCACGACCTCTACTTCGTCTACGACAACGGCACGCTGGGCGACTTTGGCGAAGAGGGCACTGCGGGCCATCCGTACGCCTACAACTTGGACGCCGACGCCGAGCAGAAGATTGCCGACGCCGACGCGGTTATCGTCGTGGTGGGCACCACCAACGCCGAGGCTTCCGAGGAGATGGACCGGGTTAACATCGATCTGCCGCGTTTCCAGGACGAACTGGTCAACAAGGTCGCCGAGCTGAACAAGCACACGGTGGTCTGGACGCAATCGGTGGGGACGATGGACATTGAGAAGTTCCGCAACAATCCGAACGTCCCGTCAATCGTCTGGACCAACTACAACGGCCAGCACCAGTCCATCACCGCCGCCAACACCATCTTCGGCAGAAACAACCCCTCGGGCAAGCTCCCGATGACTTGGTACTCCGATCTTGACCAGCTCGGCAGCGTATGGGATTACGGCATCACCCCGGCGACAACTGACGCTGGACATGGCCGCACCTATCAGTACTTCGACGGCGCCGTCTCCTATCCATTCGGCTACGGCCTGTCCTACTCCGACTTCAGCTATTCAAATCTGAAGCTCGACAAGTCCAGCGCCACCGGCGACGACACCATCACGGCCAGCGTCACCGTCTCCAACAACTCCAGCACCGCTGGCAAGGAGACGGTCGAGTTGTACGCCATCTCACCGAAGGCAGACGGCAAGGTCCGCCCGCTCAAACAGCTGCGCGGCTTCGAGAAGGTGTCTGTTCCCGGCAACGGGACGGCTACCGCGACCATCAAGGTCAGCGCGGCAGACCTGTGGTTCTGGGATGACAAGGCGGACAAAGAGAGCTGGGATCTGGGCAATTGGTGCTTCCAGGTCGGCCCAGACTCAGACCGGGGTGCCAAAGCCTGCTTCGAGCTGACCAGCGAGCCGACGATGGTGCTCGATATCGTCAAAGCCGTCCCGGATGGCACCGTGCTCAACACGGCCGCCCCCGGCACGGCCATCCACGCCAACTTGTCGGCCACCAGGGTCAACGAGACCTTCTACGACCTCGGCGATCCTTCGGTCAAGGTCGAGTATTCGGTGAAGGATCCGGCTGTGGCCAGCGTCGATGCCAACGGCACCGTATCAGCGGTGGGCAAGGGCATCACCACGGTGACCGCCACCGTTACAGTCGGCTCGCTGACCAAATCGGACTCGTTCCCAGTGGTGGTCCAGGCTGAGAACGCCACCACCCCGGTCATCGACATCGCAGATCAGACGGTCCAACTCAAGAACGCAGCCGCGATCCCGGTAAACGCCACGGTCAAGCTGCTTCCGGCGGGCAAGACCGCAACGGTCACCTATCTGATCGCCGCAATGGACGAGAACACCGCCGACGCCACGGTCAATGAGGCCACCGGCGTCGTCAAGGCCACCAAGATCGGCAAGGTCCGGGTCACCGCCCTCGCCGAAGTGGACGAGGTGAAGATCAGCCGCTCGGCTGAAATCACGGTCATCGCGGATGAAGTCGAACCGCCAGTCGGCGGCATGGTGACGATCATTGACGCCTTGATCGGCTCTGGCTCCCAGACCAGCCCGGCGACAGCGAAAGTCGGCGCGCTGCTTCGGGCCAAAGTGGTGACCGAGCCAGCCGAGGCCGATCTCACCTTCCAGTGGTACCGCGATGGCGTCTCCATTGCGGGTGCCACCGGCGAGGCCTATACCGTGGTGGAGGAGGATCTGGACAGCTACATCAGCTATGTGGTGACGGCTTCCCGGCCCGGATGGGATTTCATCAGCCTTGAGTCAGAATCTGTGCTGATCAGCGGCGTCCCGTCCGGCACCGATCCGACCGATCCGTCCGATCCGTCCGATCCCTCGCTGCCGAGGACCGGTGCGGAAACCGGCCCGTGGGTCATCGCGGCGGCGCTGTTCCTGGCGCTCGGCATATCCCTGGTCCTGTTCGGCAACCGTCGTCGCCGCCAGGCTGAGTGAGGATTGGGGTTCCCGGCGACATCGGTTGCCGGGAACCCGCCCCACCCGCGAAAGCTGGCAATTTGCCCCTGCCACACAGCGGGCAGCCATAATTGCAGACGTGCCAAGTGATGACTCAATGCGTGCCGAAACTGCCCAAGGCGAGGCTCTGATCGCCCAAGTTGACCAAGCCATCGAAGATTTCCTGCATCCAAAGCTGGAACTGTTGGCCCAGATCAGCCCCCAGTTGACCATCCTGGGGCAACTCGCCCGCTCATTCACCTCAGGTGGGAAACGGCTGCGGCCAGGGTTCTGCGTCTGGGGATATCTGAGCGCCGCGCCGGCGCCGCAAGACCCCGGCCCGCTGATCCGGGTGGCGGCCAGCCTCGACCTGTTCCACGTTGCCGAGCTGGTCCACGACGATGTGATGGATTCCTCCGACACCCGGCGCGGCCAGCCTTCCGCACACCGGCAATTGGAACGCTGGCATCACGCGAAACAGCTCAGCGGATCGGCGTCCGAATTTGGCGAGGCCACCGCCATCATCTTGGGCGACCTGCTCGGCAAATGGGCGGTGGAACTCTTCGCGGAATCGGCATTCCCCTCCCCAGCGCTGGGCCGCGCCCGGCGATACCTGCAAGAGATGTCCACCGAGGTCAGCGCCGGGCAATTCCTGGACATGCTGGGGCAGGCCTGCGATCCCCGCTCGGCGCGAAGCGCCTTCGAGGCCAGCTGGGCAATGGTGGAACGGGTCGTGGAATACAAAACTTCGCGCTACACGGTGATCCGCCCGCTGCAGATCGGCGCCGCGCTGGCCGGGGCCACCAGCGGCCTGCTTGGAGCGCTGGAGAGCTACGGTTCGGCGGTGGGACGGGCCTTCCAATATCGTGACGACGTGCTTGGGGTCTTCGGAGACCCCGAGCAGACCGGAAAGCCAGCCGGTGACGATCTGCGCGAAGGCAAGCTGACCGCGCTGGCAACGCTGGCGATGCGGCTGTGTACCCCGGAGCAAGCTTCGCAACTGGCCGTCAGCCTGGGCCGCCCGGACTTAGACGAGGTAGACATTGCGGCGCTCCGCGAAATCATCACCGGCTCTGGGGCGCTGGAAGCCACCGAGGCCGCGATAGAAGACGCGCTCGACATCGCCATCCGGGCGATACGCCGGGAGCCGTCGATCCGCCCGGCATCGGCGAATGCCCTCGCCGAACTGGCCTATTCAGCGGCCAACCGCGACCGCTGAGCTTCGCAGCGCAAAGCCTTCCATCGCCGGGTCCGCCGCCCACACCTGGCGCAGGGCGGCGCTCAAGGCAGCGGCGGCGGCCACCGGATCGCCTGCCTGGGTGAGCGCGTCCCCGACGGCTATCCGCCGTGCGCCCAGCGCGGCCAGCGCGGCGAGGTTGCCCTGGTCCACACCGCCGCAGGCGAACCAGACCTTGGCCGCGGCGTCGGCTTGCGGGGCGCGGGCGGCGGCGTGGCGGATCAGGCCGGGTGCAGGCGCTGGGCCGAGGCAGATGTAACCGATGGCGGGATGGGCCAGCGCGGCGTCGAAAGCCTTCTGCGTGCCGCAAGCGCTGCCGACGAGCTTTCCCAGCGGCGGCGAACCGCCGCCCTCTTCCCCCAGACAAGCCCGGTGCTGCACGAAATCTGCCGCATCCCCTGCTCCGGTACGGTCGCAGACGCCGAGCAATATCCGCCCCGGCGGCACACTGCATCGCAGCGCGGCCAGTTCCCGTGCAAGTTCTTGATCGCTATGCTCTTCATCGCGGATCGCAACCATGCCCACCCCGGCTCGGACCAGCTCGGGCAGCGGCGCCGGAAGCTCCAAAGCCGTGACGAGCAGCACCTTGGCGGCCCGCAATCTGGCACCGACGCCATACATGACTGTCACCATTTAAGGCTAACGCCTCCGGCGTGCCGGGAAAACCTTCCTTGCGCCAGGCTCTAGAATTCGGGTTGAGTATGGACATCCTTCCCCAACAATGTCCGGAGATTTTGTGATGGCGACCGTGAACGAATCCGATCCCCTGCTGGGGCGAGTTCTGGATGGCCGCTACCAGATCACCAACAAGGTGGACCGGGGCGGCATGGCCACCGTGTATCTGGCCACCGACACCAGGCTGACCCGCAGGGTCGCCGTGAAAGTCATGCATGATTCGCTGGGCGGCGATGCGGACTTCGTGGCCCGTTTCGACCGGGAGGCCAGGGCTGCGGCAGGGCTGATCCATCCCAATGTGGTCTCGGTTTTCGATCAGGGCATGGACCGGGGCAGGCCCTACATCGTGATGGAATACGTGGAGGGCGAAACCCTCCGCAAGCTGATCGTCCGTGAAGCCCCGGTGGCTGCCCAGCGGGCGGTAGAGCTGCTGATCCCGGTGGTCAGCGCGGTAGCCGCCGCCCACGACAAAGGGATAATGCACCGCGACCTCAAGCCGGAGAACGTGCTGATTTCCAACCGCAACCAACTCAAGGTGGCCGATTTCGGCCTGGCCCGCGCAGTCACCTCAAACACGGTCACTTCGGCTGGCACGGTGATCGGGTCGGTGTCCTACCTGGCTCCCGAGCTGGTGACCGATGGCAAAGCCGACACCCGCGCCGACATCTACGCGCTCGGCGTCATCCTCTACGAATTGCTCACCGGCAGGAAACCGCACACCGGGGAGAGCCCGATCCAAGTCGCCTACTCCCACGTTCACAAAGACATCGAGCCGCCCTCGGCCGCGGCGCCGTCGCAGGCGGTGCCGGACTATCTGGACGCGATAGTGCTGAAATGCGTCAACAGGGAGATTGAGGCCCGGCCCCGCGATGCCACGGTGTTGCTGGACTATCTGCTCAAAGCCCGCGCGGATTTGGCGGCGGGCAAAGCCAACGACCCACAGCTGGCGGCCTGGATCAGCGAAGGCTCGACCGAGGCCGCCGACCAACTCACCATGCAGGTGCCGCTGCTCGCCGATGGCCAGGCTTCCGACCGCGACAACACGATAAGCGACACCGCGACCATCCCGGTCATCGAAGCCGACGCCAGCGGGAACGAACCCTCGCTGCTGGCCACCGCCATGCCGGCGGTCCAAACCGCGCAGCCCCTGGTCGCAAAGCAGCGGAAACGCCGCCGCACCGGCCTGACGGTCTTCTTGATCCTGCTGATCTTGGCCGTGCTGCTCGGCTTCACCGGCTGGTATCTGTTCAAGGGCCGCTACGTGGAGGTGCCCGACTTCGCCAACCTCAGCCAGACGAAGGCCGAGGCGCTGGCGATGAAAACCGGGATAAAAATCGTTTTCGAGAACGCCTACTCCGAGGACATCCCGGCAGGGCAGGTCATCGAGACCATACCGACGGTGAATGAGCCGATTGAGCGCGGCGGGACGCTGCAAGCTTTCCTTTCAAAGGGCCAAGAGCGCTACGAGGTGCCCAAATTGACCGGGATGACGCTGAACGAAGCCAATGCCGCGCTGACCAAGGCCCATCTGCAAATCGGGGTCGTCACCGAAGATTGGGATGACAAAGCCGCTTTCGGAACGGTGGTCAGCTCGTCGGTGAAAGCCGCCAAGCTGGTCAAGCCGCTGACCGTGGTCGATTTGGTGGTGTCCAAGGGTCCGCAGCCGGTCCCCATCGTCAGCTTCGCTGGCAAACCCTTCGACGAGGCCAAGCAGTTCTACGAGGCGGCTGGGCTGAAGGTCAAGAAAGCAGAGCAGCTCTACGACGATGAGATAGCCAAGGGCGATGTGATTGAACAGACGCCCAACGAGGGTGAACTGCATCGCGGCGACACGATCAGTTTCACCGTCTCCAAAGGCCCCGAATTGGTCGAAGTGCCCAAGGTGCGCGGATCGCTGAAAGCAGCGGCTGTGGAACGGCTGACCGACGCGGGCTTCAAAGTGGAAATCTCGAACCAGGTCAATTTCCCGCTGGGCTTCGTCAACGGATCGAACCCCTCCGCCGGGAAGAAAGCGCCCAAAGGTTCGACCGTGACGCTCTACATCGTCTGAGCGCCGCAGCGCTACAACTCCAGCGGAACCGCGCCGCGCAGGTCGTCGATCTTGGTGGAAGTCATCTCGGCCAGCCGGTTGAAAACCAGATTCCAGCCCCGCTCGTTGAGCAGGCCCTCGTGGATGCAGAAGCCCCGCCCGGCTTTCACCGCCCGGGTGAAATCGATGGTCCGCTTCATCGCCGCCCAGGGGCCGTACGCGGGGATGGCCAGCACATCGACACCCTTGGGCACGGCTTTGAGCGAGTCGCCGGGATGGAAGAAGCGCGGCTCCCCCTCGGCGTCCACCACCAATCCGATATTGCCGATACGGGGGATGTCGTGGTGGATCACGGCGTGCAGCCCGCCGACGGCGGAGATTCGCACCG